>JBKQMK010000181.1:0-9981 GCA_052146735.1 Desulfomonilaceae bacterium
CTTTTTGCAAAAAGGGCCTCCCCGGACCCCACCCCAAAAACTCCTATGACTCGCTGCTCTCGGCGACTTCGTGGCAATGACTGACGCTGAAGCCTTTGCGAGAACGCGGAATTTCCCCCCGGCCTGCCTTCGAACGGTCTCGAATATTTTTGGCCATTTTCGGATAGATTCGCAGACTATTTCAAGCCATCAAGCAGTTGCTGAGTAATGGTTTTTTTTCACCTATATAATTGATTAGCAGATCGCTAATCATTGGTCCGGAGTTGTAGAGGTTCTTTCCTTTCTCCTTGAGGACCTTATATCCATCGCCGCCTGCGGCCAGAAAATCGTTAGTGGCCACCGAATATAGTTTCTCCCGATCGAAAGGTTGCTCCCGGATCTTGTCAATTGTGACCTTGTCTCCGGCAACCGTGTAAGTCAGACCAAAGGTTTGAAGCTTTCCGCCGCTCCCCGCCTCGAGCTCCGCGCCCCTCTTGAGAACGGCCATAATATCCTCACCTGAAAGATTCATCTTCACGACAGTGTCGGGAAAGGGGAGGACCGTATATACGTCATTCAACGTAATGTCTCCTTCCTTAATACTCCCTCGTATCGCGCCGCCGTTGAGTATCGCTACATCCGATTGCGAATTCACTGCCATGTTATAGGCAATTAGTCTGCCAAGATTCGTCTCGTTGCCGGACCTGACGCTGCTGCGGGTACCTTCGAGAAAAACCTCGGTCGTGCCGATCACCCGATTCAGCCGAGAATCCATCTTGGCCTTGTACTCTGCGATGATGGAGGCAATTTCCTGGTCCTCTTTGATCGCGGAAGTCAACTCAATCAATTCACCTTTGTACTTGGTTATTTTCCCGTCCACTACATCGAGTTTTCCAACATATCGGGCATACGCGCCAGCCTGAGAGATAATTGTCTGGTTGACCTTCATGGGCTCAAAAATAGCCGTGTGAGAATGTCCCCCAATGATGACGCTAATTTTGGGGCAAGCTTCCGCCAATTTCTTGTCCTCGTAGACACCGATGTGGGTCAGTGCGATCACCAGGTCTTTTTCACTGACCCGATCAAGAATTCTTTTTGCAGTGGCTATGGGATCGTCGAACACCAGCCCCTTTACGTTGTCCGGATGGGTGGTCGTGGGGGTATCCGTAGTGGTGAGACCGAAAACTACCACCTTTGTAGTGGAACCCGGAAATTTCTCTTCGACGACGTCTTGGAAAACGTTCTCACCTGAAGCGGTCTTCGTGTTTGCGTTGAGAAGGGGGAACTCCATGAGCGGCTTGAGATTGACCAGGAGGTTATCCTGTCCATAGTCGAACTCGTGATTGCCTACGGTCATGGCATCGAATTTCATCTTGTTCATCAGCGTTACGCCGAGTCTTCCCTTGAATGCCGTCGAGAACGGAGTCCCCATGAGCAGATCGCCTGCCATGAACAGCAAGGTGTGACGTCCCTCAGCCTTGTTCCGTGCCCGCACTGCCTTGAGCACTATCTGGGCTCTGGCGAATCCTCCATTCAGCCCCTCGACCCCTGGCTCCGCGTACGGCAAGTAGTGCGCGTGGGGATCGTTCATGTGGAGAATCGTCAGCTTAAGCGCTTCAGCCGCTTGGGACGCGCCCGCCAGAAACAGACATGAAAGCAGAAGAGCGAGAATGAGGGAAAGAGTAGCCCTACCACGGGAGTTGAAAATCATCTGTTTGCCCCCTGAATTGAATGTGGCTGTACGAACGCAACCGGGGAAGATAGTCTTGGCCGAGGATTCCGCACATCGGAGCAGAAAATCAAAAAATGGTGGTCGGGGTGGCCGGATTTGAACCGGCGGCCTCGTGCTCCCAAGGCACGCGCGCTAACCAGGCTGCGCTACACCCCGCAACCTCTCTTTATAGTTCGGAGGACCCTAAATCGCAAGACTCTTTGGAGGAAGAAATGAGTTGTCGCAACTTATTTGAAGTTATTCAGGCGATCATTTTCTCCCTTGGTTAGCCGGGCCGAATACGTCCGGTTAGAACCGCTCATAAAGGACCTCGCTTTTTGCCTCAATTATGGATAGCAAGATGCCGTTCACCTTTCTCAATCGATCCACCAATCGCCGGATTGCTTTATCACTGCCCTGAGCTTCACGTTTTCCCTCATAGAAGGGACGGAAAGGTCTTTGCATATCTTTCTGCAGCGTACTTCCCTATGGCTCACTCTAATGATAGCACATCACTGCACCGACGCGGTGTCGGGCGCCTCGTACACCCAGACCGTTTCTTCTTCCAGCGTGCGAGCAAAGCGGCCGCCTTTGTTCTGGAGCGATTGCCATTCGGTCGAGGTGTAGACGAGCAGTTCCGCAGGAACAGGAAGTGGGCTGAGGCCCCAGGTGAGGGAGCGACGCTCAAACGGTTCCGTTGTATGGTCGACTATCGCAACTAGATCCAGATCGCTCCCCACGCCCCAATCTCCCCGCGCGTATGATCCGAAGTATCCGAGCCGGATTATACCGGAGCGGCTCCTGACCATCGTGGCTGCCCATTCACGAACCACGCGGTCTACTTTGCCGCGATCAGGCCATTTGAACACGGACGAATTCAAGGATCTCACTGGCATATCGAATTGCCTGTTCGCTCTGAATTGCACCATAATGCTCGAAAGGGGCTCCATCGGGGTGCCCGTTGGCGTAACGGGTGGGCATGTAAAAGTTGTCCAAAACCTTCGCTTTTTCGATCAAATCTTCCGGAGGCGGTGAAGGCAGTTCCATCAAAAGTCGCGCCACCACATGCCCCCACGCCTCTTGGCCTAGCGACAGATGCAGCGCCTTAACCGCCTTTTCAGCAGACTGCTGAGCCGCAAAGCATGCCCATTCATGTCGGCCCTCCAATTTGGATGACCGTGCTTGTTCAAGATCCCGTACCGATTGGGCCAGCCAGTCCTTTGACCGATTTGACACCGGGGCCTCCCTTAGGATTCGATCTCACTCAGTTTTATTGAGCTAACCTTTGCAAAAAATCGGCAAATTGCCCGAGAGCAACGCCACGATGGCTGACTCTGTTTTTTGACTCCTGATCCATTTCTGCAAAGGTGCACCCAGCTTCTTCGAAGTAGAAAATGGGGTCGTACCCAAAGCCGGAGTTTCCCAGAGGTTCGCGGGTTATTCGGCCCTCGCACACACCGCGAAAAAGCTTCTCTTCGCCGTCGGGAGCAACGAGGGCCAAAGCGCAGACGAATCTGGCTGAACGCCCGGAATCAGGGACGCCTTCCATTTCTTCAAGGACTCGCAAATATTTTTCTTCGTCAGATGCGTTGTCGCCCGCGTATCGCGCGGAATGCACTCCCGGCCGACCGTCCAGAGCATCAACGCACAGCCCCGAATCGTCAGCGAGAGTCACCATGCCGGTTGAGTTTGCAATCACTCGCGCCTTCTTCAGAGCGTTTTCTTCGAAGGTTGTTCCGTCCTCGACAACTTCCGGAATGCCCGGAACTTCTGATAGGGAGAGAAAGACAGCAGGAAGCCCCTTGACGAGGTTCCTGATTTCCCGGACCTTTCCCTGGTTTGTCGTGGCTATAAGTATTCTGTCCGGTATCTTGTGAATCAAAGGCTTCTTGGTTTTGCCGCGCTTTCCGTCACTTCAGGGAGACAGATACAGGCGGGACCGACTTGAAGATGACCGTAGTGAATCCGCTTTTTCGAATGTCCGCAGTCTCGACGGGGTCACGAAACGACCGACCGTTCAGCCAAGCACGAGTCTGGTCCTTGTAATGTGCGGAAAAGAAGTGAGCAGAGGCGCCCATTGGGCTTGCTCCGGCAATTTGCGGCGGCTGGGTCATGTCAACGACCTCTCGCAAGGATATGCCGGCCCGCACATGAAAAGGATGCGCCTGAGACCAACTCGCGAAATTGATGGTGTCCGAAGCGCCCGAAATAGGAATTGGCCCCACCTGATACAGGGCTTCGAGGAACTTGGATCGCACTGCGAGAGGGTGACGAAATTCTGTCGTGTGGATCTCCCCCCATTTCCACTTCTTGAGGTCAGATCCGATGAAGTTCTTTCCATGAGTGACGGCTTTCTGAAAGCCCTTCCTCAGAATCTCTTGGGGTTTGACGCTTTCGAGCCAGCCCGTTTGGTTTTCGATGAAGATTCTTTTCACCGATCTGGACGCCAGCGGGGGGTAGTCCGTGAACCCTGCGTAAAGTGATTCACCCAGAGGCTCTAAGAAAAGCTCCTCGACTACTGCCTGGTAGAATAGACCGAATATTGCCGCCGCGGCGGATTCTCCCCCCATTTGGAAGTCCCACGTTCCCAAAATGCGTGCGGCTTCTTCTTCGGATTGATTCTTTTTGTCGCTTCCCTTGAGGGCATTCAAAAGAATTGGGACCAAGTCTCGTGCGAGAGGTGAAAGAGAATCGCACTGTATCCTCTGGAAAGTCTCTTGTTGGTGCATATGACTTTCTTCTAGCAGTTCCTTGATTCGGGCGGACTTGTCTGTGTCATACCAATATGAACTGACAAAAAATGGATAATTCTTTCCTCCTGGGCGACCGTCAGCCGCGACGCAATAGCCTTCAGAAGTGTTGGTCCAGGATGGAAGCTCGTCAAAGGGGATGAAACCTGCCCAGTCGTGTACGCCGGTCCATGCGGGCATGGGTAATATCCCGTCGCTGCCTTGGGGACGAAGCGGGACTTTTCCTGCGAATTGAATCCCGGAGCCGCCTTCCTGGTCGGCCCATGCCACATTTAGACAAGGCGCGATGAGCAACGTAAGCGGTTTCTTGATTTCCACCCGGTTACGAGCCCTGTTCAAGCCGTACAATGCGGGGTAAAGACCAAGCCCCTCACGTCCTGTCCACCGCAGGGAGAGTGCCCGGCCCTTGTCCACTTCTGAGACCAGAGGCCCTACCTCGGTCATTCTTATGGTCCGAGTAGCAACAGAGCCTCCTTTAATGCGATAATTCTCTTTCTGTTCCTCCATCTTACGCCAGCGGTCTACCCGCCAATAGCTCTTTGGAGTGTCCGATTCGAGGCGCTCCACAAACAAGTCCGCGTCGTCGACGAGTGAGGGGACACAGCCCCAACCCAAATAGTCGTTCGTGCCCGCAATTGCCACAGGCACGCCCGGAATAAAAGTTCCGGAAAGATGGAAGTCGCCGGCGGCCAGTCGCGCCTTGTACCAAAATCCCGGCGCTGCCAGGGTCTGATAAACCATGCATGCGGCCATGGGTTTCCCACTCTGGCTCCTCCCACTGCCGACCGTCCAGGCGCAGCCTCCTCGAAAACCGGGAACACGATCTAAAATGCGACTACTTCCGGTTCTGGGGAATAATATCCCGTTCGGGTCCCACCGCCCCAGGTCTGTGGCAACAAAAGCCGCCGTAGCCCCAGGATCCGTAGGAAAGAGCTGCAAGGCCCTATCTTTGCCGAGCCGGGCGACAAGCCGGGTGAGGATTGGATCTACACGTGCAGCTACGGAGCTTTCCCATGCCAATGCAGCCAGTATCGAGGAGACGTCTTGTGGCGAAAATGGCGTGGGGCGGTAATCTAAAAGAGAGAACTCGACAGGGAGTTTTCTCGCATGCGCGGATATGTATTTGTTGATGCCCTGAACGAACTTTTCAAGCCATCGGCGCTCGCTCTCGTCAAGACGCTCCCGCGCATCTTCGGCAAGCCTTCCCGCCCTTACCGTCCTCATGAGGTGGTCGCCTTCCAGGTACTCTGCCCCAAGGATCTCGGCGAGCCGACCTTGGCCCGCCTTTCGCAGGTAATCCATTTGCCATAAGCGATCCTGGGCCATGACATAACCCAGTACCATAGCTACATCATCTTCATTTTCCCCGATAATTCCTGGGACCCCGTTTTGGTCCCTCAAAACACGGACATCCGCGAGGAGGCCGGGGATCCGAACAAGAGCTTCGCTATCCGGAAGCAGGGAAACGACAAAAAAGTATATCCATAAGGCCCCTGCGCCGGCTATCAGGATCAGCACTACAGGAATCGCTGTGAATATCCTCATCAGCCAAACCGGATCAATGTCCTTTTTCAGGAAGGCTTTGGCCGAAATCAATTAACCGCACCCCCAAGGATTCTTTCCACCAACTCGGAGCTTGCGCCGTATGGATCCTTCGTCTTAGCAACTATTTCTTCCACCACACCGTTCAAGGCTTGAACGCCGCCGAGTCTTTCCAGTGTTCTCTCCATGAGGTTTTCTTTCAGGAGATCCAACACCTGGTTTCTCACCCGGATCTTGTCACGCTCCATCAGCCGTTCTCTGCCATGCTCGAGCAAGTAGTGGTGATGATCCAGGATTGCTCGATAAAGTTCATCCACACCCTGATCGGTTGCTGCGATAGTCTCTATGATGGGAGGGGTCCATCCGCTTGCATCGTAGCGGTCGGAAGACATCTGCAGCAGAAACCTGAGTTCGCGCAGCGTCTTGCTCGCACCTTCGCGGTCGGCCTTGTTGACCACAAAAAGGTCTCCTATCTCCATGAGACCGGCTTTAATGGCCTGAATTTCATCTCCCATCCCGGGAATCGTCACCAGCACCGTGGTATGGGCATTGTGTGCTATGTCAACCTCGTCCTGTCCCACTCCCACGGTCTCTACGATGATGATGTCCTTGCCCATAGCGTCGAGGACAACTATGGCGTCGGCAGTAGATCTAGTCAGTCCGCCGAATTTCCCGCGAGTAGCCATGGATCGAATGAAGACGCCTTCGTCGAGGAAATGTTTCTGCATTCTGATCCGGTCGCCCAGAATAGCTCCGCCAGTAAACGGACTGGTGGGATCGACAGCGAGAATGCCGACTGTCTTTCCGTCTTGGCGAAACCTTGAGACTATGCGATCCACCAAGGTAGACTTCCCGACGCCCGGGGAGCCGGTAACACCGATTATATGGGAGCGTCCGGCATGACGATAGAGCAGCGCCAGTTCGGTAAACATCCCACTGTCTCCGTCGTCGATGCGGCGGATCAGTTGAGCGGTGGCTCGCATGTCACCCTGAATGATTTTTTCAGCTAATAATGGCATGATTTCTCAAGCGTCCGATCCCGGCGAACCGCGTGCCTTTGCCAGGAACATTCCAGGCGATGACCAGTCGCTAGATTTCGCTGGTCCCCTAACTCGGTTATTGGTAGAAGTCGGAGGCTGGATTGTCAATAGGAAATAAGATTTTACGCATGAATTTTACGTACCGACTTGAAAAGAGTATAAAGGCGTGGAATTGAAAACAGCAATTTAGGTTGAAGGTGTGAATTGTCGATGTTAGGATTCGGGTGATGAAAGAATATATTTTGATCCTGGTCAGAGCGGCGCTGATCTTGGTTTGCGCTTCGTTCATCGGACTGGGCGTGAACCTGATAAGTCCGAAGTCCTTACCCTGGAAATACACTCCACCGAAAGAAGTCGAGGTGCGCGGTGTGAAGGTCCCGTTGATAGACGAGCAGGCCGCGTTCAGGTTATTTGGTTCTGACGGGACAATTTTCTTGGATACACGCAAGAATGAAGATTATTCCGAGAGCCATGTACAAGGGGCGATTTTTATCACCCCGGAGGAAAAGGAGGAGCTATTTCCCGTAGTGCAGCCTCTCCTCCCCGAGGAGGCTCGTCTCATCCTCTATTGCTATGGACCCGAATGCGACATGGCCGAACAAGTCGCTGACTTTTTGGCTCAGTTGGGGTACACGAACATGATGATTATGTCAGCCGGTTTTCGTGCGTGGGAAAAAGCGGGCCATCCAGTGGAAGGTAAAGGCAAATAAATTGGAGAGATAGCCCTGGTTGGACAGATTTTCCGTACTTCTTAGTTAGGGGAATTTGACTTACAGCGGGCTGGAAGGCGAATCTGGACGTGCGAGACGCACTCTTATATATTATGTTGCGACTGTTTGCCAGGAGAGCCAATGGGTGATCGTTACCAGCAATTCCTTGGATCTGACCCCGGAATGATAGTGGAGCTCATAGATGACTCCGTCTCGCCATATCTCGTACGTACCGACGACGGATTTGAATTCTGCATAAGCGCCGAAGATTTCAAGGACTATTACCGCAAAGAAGGTAGTCCCACGCCCAAGCGTTGGGTCCATCTTGTTACCAATCCTGATGAGGGATCGGTGGATTCTCGCAAGATGGTAGAAGTTATGGATATTATCCATTCTTTTGAAGATGTGCTTCAAGACTTCGACAAGTCAAGAGCTTTTGTGAGGAAGGCCCTCAAGGCTATTGGTGGCGGTTCGAAGGCCGACATCAGCAAGGCACGACAACTGGTCGAGACCTCGGGTTTGGACGTCACGAGCCTCACGGATAAGCATTGGGACCGTCTTGTATCCATCAATGACGATTTAAGATCTCTCCTGTTAAGCGACCAATGTGCTGTCCTTCAGTTTCCCGACTTACCAGAGATCAGGGGAACCGGCGACCAGACGGAAGGGCAAGTACTGAGGCAATCAAGACCGGAAGCAAAGAAAACCCCGAAAAAGATAGTGACCAAGGGCCGCATGGGCGGGATGAAAAATGTTGATATGGAGGTCCACGGGGACAATCTCACCATCAGCGTTGACCTTTCCAAAGAGTTTGGCCCTTCCAAATCGGGGAAGACCATCATTGTGGCTTCAACCGAAGGAAACAAGACGATTCCGGGCCGCATCGAAAAGATCGGTCTGAATGTTTACAGGCAACCAGACAAAAAGGGGAGCAAAGGGCGGCTTCAGTCGTTCAAGAATGTTGCAATGGCCGTGGAGGGGGACGGGCTGACCATCACTGTGGATCTTTCAGTAGAGCTTGGTCCGTCGAAATCCGGCAAGACAATAATGATTGCTTCAACCGGTGGAAATCAACTGGTCTACGGGAGAGGGGAAAAGATAGGTCTCAACGTATACAGGAAGATAGAGTAAGGAGGCTCTGTTTATGTTTGTATTCGGAACCGCAGATGACGCCTTTGCCATGGCAGTTCGTATCGAGGAGAACGGCAACGCATTTTATGCCGGCGCGGCCGAAATGACCAAGAACCCGGAGGTCAAGAAGCTCTTCGAAGACCTCGCTCTAATGGAAGCAAGCCACATTAAGATTTTTAGGACGCTCAGGAGCCAACTCCCTGATAGTGCAAGTGAGGCGGTTTGGGACCCCGAAGGGCTCGCGGAGAGCTACTTGGAAGCAAGCGCGGATTCTCACGTGTTTACGGTGGAAGCCGCGACCGACAGGTTGAAGACGGTCAAAACAGCCGTGGAAGCCCTTGACATGGCACTTCTGTTTGAGAAAGATTCCCTGGCTTTTTTCCTGGGGATTAAGGAGATACTCCCTGATCTCAACGGCAGAGACGAAATTGACAAGCTCATCAAGTCCGAGATGCTTCATATCCGAATGCTATCAGGAGTAAAGAGACGCCTGGTCGAAACGGGGACAGGGGGCATTTTCTGAGTAGAGGTGGGTTCGATCCCGCATCTACTAGTATTCAGGACGCTCACAAACGGCGCTGCTAATCATTTATATCCAGCGGCTGCTCTTCGCTGGCTCTCAACGTGGTTTGTATTCGTTCGCCCTTGCGATCTCCTTCGAGGATTTCCAGGCCGGCAAGACAGGCTCCACCCTCCGCGGCCAGACATGAGAGGACGCGACACTTCACGAGAGATCCCTGGTCCATAACTTGGATGACATCTCCTGGAGCTAGGAGCTGCCCTCCACGCAGAGTGCTTCGGTATTTCTTTTCTTTCGCCATATTCTCCTCTGAAGTCAGAACCTATCCCACTGAGCCGTATCTGAGAACGAAGCGCTCACTGGGCCCACTCCGCGCGCGACTTCGGAAACGGCCTTCCGACGGTCCGAACCTTGACCGGTCTTTGTGCCTGCGAACGTAGCTTTCCGAGTAGTTTTCGAAATTTGTGAGTTGAGGCCCTCGCTCAGAGGGTTGCGACCGGCGATGCAGCCGGACAGAAGAAGAGAAGCACAAATAAAAAGAGAGATCAGGTATCTCATAACAGAGTTTCCGTATGAAGAATACCCTCTCTCCGCTTAT
>JBKQMK010000182.1:0-11634 GCA_052146735.1 Desulfomonilaceae bacterium
TTCAGTCCCAAATTTCCTCTGGAACTCAACAAGGTTCAAACGCTCTTGCTGCATTGCCCTGCCACCTCCCCGTTGACCTGGGGGACGCTTGTAATACAATTGCGGAGCAAAGGCAATGATCCATAATTGATTATTGCGACACTGTCATCTCCAAATCTGAGTATCCAGACTGGTTTCCTCAGGAGTACGATCTGGACTACAATTCCGCAAACAATATGCTGATAGTCGAATACTCTCTTCCTGACCTGGATGCCATGCCGACCATTGCAGATGTAAAATATATCCAGGCGAGGGATGAGTTCAAGGAGGCGACGCTCTCCAGTTCAGCCATCAATCAGTTATATGATGGCCTTGTCTACCAGATTACCTTGCGAGTCCTTCATGAGCTATTCCAAGCCGATGTCATTAATGCTCTGACTTCAATCGTGTTTAATGGATGGATTCACACCGTAGATAAGGCTACTGGGCAGCACATCCGGATTTGTCTAGTTTCGATCCAAGTGACCAGAAACGAGTTCACGGAAATTAACCTCGGCGCAGTCGATCCGAAGGCCTGCTTCAAGAAATTGAAAGGAGTGGGAAGCTCCAAACTTCACGGATTGGCTGCTGTGGCTCCTATCCTCCAGATAAATCGAGAGGATTCTCGATTTATTAACGCCTATGATGTCGCCTATACTTTAGATGACTCATCCAACATTGCAGCGATGGACTGGCAGGATTTTGAGCATCTGATTAGGGAAATGTTTGAAAAAGAATTTGCAGCGTCTGGAGGAGAGGTGAAGATCACTAGGGCCAGCAGAGACCACGGAGTGGATGGAATCGCATTTGATCCCGATCCAATCAGGGGAGGTAAGATAGTCATACAAGCTAAGAGGTATACAAATACGGTCGATGTTGCCGCGGTCCGTGATCTGTATGGCACCGTGGTCAATGAGGGAGCAATAAAAGGGATTCTTGTCACACTTCTGACTATGGTCCCGATGCATACAGCTTCGCAAAGGACAAACCGCTGACGCTGCTCAATGGAAGCAACCTCCTACATATGCTGTCAAAGCATGGCTACCGGGCAAGAATTGATTTGGCTGAAGCTAAGACCACGCTGAAGTCATCTTGAGGTCATAGGAGAACAGGAAATGTCGTTAGAAATTGATGACCTGTCCCCAATTCTGGCAAATCCGGAGGTCGCTAAAGTACTAGCGGACCTGTTCAAGGATGCGAGTCAGCCAGCCATGAAGAAGATTGGCACAGCATTTAGCCTGATAGTAGATACTGCCTTTGTTCTGCCGCTTCGACTATGGCATGCGAGAAGATATGCTGAAGCCACACCGATCCTCAAGCGATATATTGACATGATTGAAGGCATTGCTGAAGAACAGGTTTGCCCCATTCCTCCTGAGATCGGGATTCCGGTCCTGGAAAAATTGACGTACGTAAGAGACGAAGACATTAGCAGCTTATTTGTAAACCTACTTGCCAAGGCATCGTCCACTGAAACGCTAAATCTGGCTCATCCTAGATTCGTTGAGATGATTGGTAGTTTGTCGTCCGACGAAGCCCGCATCCTTGTTGAGGTAGCTCACCGCCCTGTAATAAAGTATCTTGTCCTCGAAGGAGACCATGTGACAGAATCGTGGATGCCACTCAAGAGTCCACTAACAGGTCTTGAACATAGATGTCAATTGACTTTCCCAGACAATATTGGCTTGTACATGGACAATCTAATAAGTCTCGGGATATTGAAACGAGAGGAATCGCTTGCAGCACGAGGGGATAGGCATGCTGAGTTATTTAAACTTTACGAGCCCTTAAGGTTAACTGTGGATACAGAGTTGGATCGAACTCAATTCAGCCGTACTGATTTTGTAGCTGGGCGTTTTCGTTTAACGGAGTATGGTCGGATGTTTATAAAAGCCTGCACCTCGCAATCGGACTCATAGCGCTCAGTTCTTGTGAAATTACCTCAGAAAAGTGCTGGCATTCTGAGGACACCATACTCAATTCTCATTGCCGTCATCCGCCGTTAGAAGGTGCTACCGAAAACCCAATTACGAACGTCGCCTAATGGGCGGCCTTAACACCAATATTGCGTTCACATGTAAGTTGCTTTTTCTTACCATGATGCTTTATCGTTTATAGCTCGAGCAGGTTGGTCGCCAAGTATCTCCGCCATGGCACGCAGCGTGGTGTTCAGTCGATGGGACCTGTTTTCATTCCGCGGCACCTGAACATTGAACACCGGAAAATCCATTGGAAGCCTGTGCCTCAAAAAACGGTATTATGTCCCCCGAAATCCACAAGATCATCAAGTAAGGACACAGATAGGCCTCGCCAGGGGCTCATCCGGTGTGAAAAACGCTGGTGTCACATCCGGGAATTTTTCCAGGTGAGTTATACTGTGACGTACGTCAGGATCCATGTCCAGGAGATTACACTCTGACATCATACGGCCGACATATTACGAAACATCGTGATACCCCTTTCCGGAGAGTCCTTTCCCTTAAGTTTTCAGCTTCAATGGTGAATAGAGGAGCGTTGTAACTCCCGTAACGGTGGGAAAACCACGAAGGTTGGAGTTGCTGGACACAGAAGCGGCAAGAATCTGGAGGCAGAAGATGGTCGCGGAGGTCTATGAGAAACCGGGACGTGGTATTATGCTACAATAATCTATTCAGTAATCGTTCATCCAGCCTGTCGGCGGAGGTGACTTTGCAATCAAGGCCAGAAAGGGATCGGCGTGAGGAGTACGGTCTAGACGGTACGCCTCTCCTGGGCCTCTACTGGCGTAACCTCATTTCAACCCCGCTGGCTTTTCTTATAGTTCTAACACTCAATGTATTTACCCCGTTAGGTTTTTTCGACGAAGTGAGAACCATTCTGGTAGCGAAAGGCGCCTGGAAGCTGGTAGTCTTACTGCTTTCGTTCATACTTATGACGGGTGGCATTCTGCAGTATCTTGTTCAACGTCCTCTTGCTGCAGCGATGAAGGACCTTTGCGCCGGAAATGCAATCGAGCAAACTCTTAGGGAGACAGCACAGCGCAGACTCTTGAATTTGCCATTCATTTTGGGGATGGTCAATCTAGTGACGGTACCCTTTCTGCCTGCTTTCATGCTGAGCTACTTCCACTATTTTATGGATTTGCCTTCTAGGCCAGCTCTTTTTATATTCTCTCGGGTCATAATCGTCGCAATGCTATCCTCGACGCTTTCTTTTTTCTTGGTGGAGGAATTTTCAAGGAGAAACATAATTGCACGGTACTTTCCCCAAGGGAAACTCGCGACAGTAGCTGGAACCCTGAGAATGTCAGTGCGCCTACGGATTCGAGTATTGTACATTGGGGGTACCATAATTCCCGTGATCATATTGTTGAGCTCTCAATTGCTAATTTCATGGAGTTTGCCCGTCACCGATATTTCCCCTATAGAATTGGGCCGAGAAATCTTCGTGTTCACCGGTATACTGTATGGGATCTTTATTGTCGTTGCACTGAGACTGAATTCTCTGGTGGAGAAGTCCGTTGTGGACCCCATTGAAGAGATGTTGGAGGTGCTGGGCAAAGTGAAACATGGGGATTTCTCCAAGCAGATTCGGGTAGTTTCCAATGACGAACTCGGAATTCTCGGTGACACTGCCAACGAGATGATGACCGGGCTTTCGGAGAGGGAAATGATAAGGGACACATTTGGGAAGTATGTTAGTCCTGAGATACGGGATGAAATACTAGCTGGACGAATCCCCTTGAGTGGGAAAAGAACAGAAGCAACCATGGTCTTCTGTGATCTCCGCAATTTTACGCCTTTTGTGGAAGATAATGATCCTGAAGAGGTCATCATGAGCATGCGAGCCTACTTTACTGTAATGCAAAAGGCCATCGGCAAGTATGATGGACTTGTGCTCCAATATGTAGGTGATGAGATAGAGGCAGTTTTCGGGGTTCCATTGCCATATGAGGATCACCCTGACAAGGCGGTGCTCGCGGCACTGGAGATGAGAGCCCGTCTGGAAGGACTGAATGAGCTGAGACTCAAGGAGGGAAAGTCGTTATTTAGGCACGGTATAGGCATTCATAGCGGGGAAGTCCTGGCAGGTAACACGGGCAGTGATGACAGGCTGTCCTATGCCCTAATTGGCGATACTGTCAATCTCGCCTCAAGAATTCAGGGCCTGACAAAAGAGTTCCGGTGTGACATCATGATCAGCGAGGCAACTCAGAAGAAACTGAGGAATTCTTTTCGCCTGGAAAAGCATCCTCCCCAGTTCATCAAGGGATACTCCAAGCCTATTAGCCTGTATGCAGTGTTGAAGCAATAGCATCGTAATCGGGGCGCATAAAACCAATATTATGTTGACATGTGGGGTGCTTTTTCTTGTCACCATGGCACGCAGCGTGGTGTTCAGCCGATGAGACCTATTTTGATTCAACGAGACCTGAACATTGAACACCGGGAAATCCACTTGAAACCGCTGCCGCAAAAAAAGTATTATGTCCCCTGAAATCTTGAAATCTGGCGACTTTCTTAAGCCGTATTGAGGTACGGCACTCCCGGCAAGATTACGCTTGTCCGGCAGGCGTGCGGGGAGGCAGGCTAGGACAAAGGATAGAAGAAGCTCTTTCCGCAGCGTGACGACGGTTTTGTGCCCCTCGGAAATTGAGGCAGACCATATGGGACCTTGCAGGGCCAAGAGGACTTCCTATGGTCGGTCAACGGCCCCAAGACACTCGAGAAAACAAGACCACTGCACAATTCATGATACTATGGATTCCGAGAATGTGAGCTATGATAACAAGCAAGAGGTTTACGTGATGGTACCAAAGAAAGTCCCTTTATACGGAGGATCATAAGGGATGTCCATAAATTTGCTGCCCGGGAAGCTTCCTTCTTTTGTATGGGCTTGCATAGCATTTATTTCCATAATCTTGCTCTCATATTTGGTGATGTACTGCGACGGCCTCGAACGGATACCGTTGTTTAATCCGGGGAAAATAAGCAACAGTGGCCTCAGAATTACCGATCACGGAACTTACTTAGCCTACGTTCCGGATGGTCTGGCCGCGAATCGGAAATATCCCCTCGTCTTTGCGCTTTCCCCCTCTTCGGACGCACTTTCCCTGATTTCGAAGTGGTCGAAGATCGCCGACAAACATCTCTGGATTGTTGCTGCATCCAAAGAATTTAGAAACGGTGTAGCTTTTGATATTACATTACATCAACTCGAAGCCGAACTGAATGACGTGGAACAAAAATACAACGTGAATACAAACAGGATCATATTTACCGGATTATCCGGTGGCGGGATGGGAGCCCATGCGTTTTCAAAATTCTACCCTCACCGGGTGTCTGCTGTCGTTATAAACACAGGGATGATGGAACACACCTTCATGACGCCGAATTATCCGCAAGCGAAACAGGCGGTATTCCTCGCCAGTCCAACTGATTTTCGTTACAACGAAATGAAGCGCGACAAAGCTTTTCTGGAATCTCATGAGTGGAGCGTAAAATGGATTGAGTTTACGGGGGGACACGCCCTAGCACCGGATATTTCTTATGACCAAGCGGCCGAATGGCTTCAACAGAATTTTGACGACGGCCGGTAATTTTCGAATTCTGGGGACACCATACTTAATTCTCAGTGCTGTCATTGGCACTTAGAAGCGTTACCGAAACTCGGAGCATGAATGTCGGCGACACACATGATCCCCTAGCAGAGAAGCTTCGCGCCGCACACGGTCAGGAAATTAAATAAGGTGTCCCCCGAATCAAAATCCACGAAAGAGTCGCCGAACAGCAAGACAGTTTCTGTACTCGGCCATCTGGAACCTGAATCTTAAGGATTCGAAAATAATCAGCGTCGGCCCATTATGTCATTGACGGCAGAAGGGTCGCCCAGGTAATATTAATTATGATGGACCGAATTTAGATAAAGTTGTCGATGAATTTGTGGTCAATCGATTAAGAATTGAGAGTGTTTTCCACTTGTAGCGATGCGGAGAACGACAAGATCTGATACCCGGGGGCAATAGGCGCAAAGGACTTGGTAGGCGGTCAGATTCGTGCTTTTCAAAAGTATCCTGGGATTGTTGGGCTGGGGGGCAGAAGAATTCAACGCCCAACTCAACTGGCGGGCTTTGAGAAAGACAACAAATTGTTGCTGGTTAGACGGATGCTAAGCTGCATGAAAAACCGACAACCGTGAGGACAGATTACCGATGTGAATAGGTTTGGTTGGGGATGCGTCTGTCTCCGCGTTTCGGTATTGCGTTTGCTCACGGACACTAAGGCGGCCAGCTTATTATTTTGTGGTTATTCTATCAAGTTGTAGCTTGTTACGAGTAAAAGCCGCGCGAATTTCATCGATGATGTTGGTAACAGGTCGTCCACACCACTTGTCGTGGTGATTGTAACTTTTCCGCAGCAGGGGGTAATAGACAATGTTAAGGAAATTGACTGTCGCTCTACTGTTCGTGTTCTTCATTTGCCTCGGCGCTCATGCGGCTGACGTAGACATGCTCATGGGCAACCCGAGCAAAGCGACCACAGATCAAACCAACAAAGACAACTACCTGATGAATAAGGACTACTTCGTTCTCTCGTACAATGACAGCAAAGGCACCCCGAATTGGGTATCTTGGCGTCTAGACACGAGGTACCTGGGCAACTTACCTCGCCTGCCCCTGTTCGCCACGGACGACACACTTCCGGCCGCGTTCACAAAAATCACCCACCATGATTACACAAACTCGGGATTCGATCGGGGCCACATGTGCCCTCACGCTGACAGAAGCAGTGACGAGGAGGTCGACAAATCGACCTTCGTGATGACTAACATCGTCCCTCAGTCCCATGAGAATAACGCAGGCGCCTGGGAACAACTCGAAATGTATTGCCGACACTTGGTACAGGAGGAGGGCAAAAAGCTCTATATTATATCTGGGCCATTGGGAATCGGGGGTGAGGGACGGAATGGCTCTATGAATCAGATCGCGGACGGCAAGGTTACAGTGCCGCAGTACACTTGGAAGATAATTATGGTGCTGGACGCCAAAGATGATGACAACGATATCGGCAGAGTGGATGAAAACACGCGTCTGATAGGCGTCCTCTTGCCCAACAATACAAAAGCACCCAAAGATGACTGGTGGGACTCTCGGAAAAGCGTTAAAGAGATCGAAAGCTTGACGGGATTGACATTCTTCGACAGCGTGCCCAGTGAAGTGATTGAACCGCTCAAGCAGAAAATCGATGACAAAGCCGTCCCTGTACTCCAACGGCCGCACGAGTAGGTTATGGCAGACGAGCTGCTGAGTAAACTGAAAAAAGCAACCGAAGGTCTCCTATACCCAAGCGAGTATGACTCGCCCCTGGAGCCGTTCGCATGGGAGAAAGGGGAGAATACTGAGCCGGTGATCCGCCGTCTGGCTGGTCAATCATTTGAGTCCTACTGCGAGATAGTTTCAGCCGATCAATTCTTCGAGGAAGTGAAGGTCGTGGAAGGGTTCCCGGAATTGTACCAGACTCTGAAGGGTGCCCTTACCGAGCTGAATGTGTACAGGTTCGGAGGCACTGATATCTCGATTTACGTCGTTGGGCGTGCTGAGGGCGGGCGGCTCGCTGGTTTCAAGACGCTCTCAGTCGAAACTTGACCCGTCTTGCTGTGCAGGTGGTGCCGCCGCCCATCCTGCTCGTGGAGCAGCTCCGGGGGAATCCTGGGGACACCATAGTTAATTCTCAGTGTCGTCATTCGCCATTAGAAGCTGTTACCGAGACTCAGAGTACGAACGTCACGTAATCGGGGGACATCATACGAATATTATGTCGACATGTCAGGTGCTATTTCTTACCACTGCTTTACCGTTTGTAGCCCGAACAGCTTGGTCCCCAGCTATCTCCACCATGGCACTCAGCGTAGTGTTCAATGTGCGACTCTCGCACATTGAACACCGGGAAATCCATTGGAAACCGTTGCCGCAAGAAAACGGTATTATGTCCCTTGACATCCCCTGAAATCCTGAGGCCTGTGGACAGGATTCCCAAATTCCACCGCAAATGAGACAAGGTCCGTTTGACTGTAAATTCTGGGGAAGCTTGACTCAATTTATATAGAGCTATGGAAAACGATTTAGCCTCGCCCAGCTCCTCCATCACTATCCAGGTTCTGGGAGGAAACTGCGGCTCCGTAGGGTTTTTCATCTAATCATTGACTGATGGTAGTTTCCTTGGTATGATTTAATTAGATGGTACTAATAAAGATATGACGGATATCCGGTGAGATCCCTGTAGGGCGATTAGGGCTATTTTCCTAGTTTTCCTTTCATGACACAAGCCGCAACGGCGGGGGCGGGGTCAAGTTCCGCCAACAAGACCCGAACAATATTCGTTGATCATACGACATATAGCAACGTCACCTATTTGAAGAACTGCCTTCCCGTATTGATTCCTATTTAAGAACTTAGGGCTTCTGAGCCCGGAAATCTTTTGGCTATTGCCTCCAAGCATATTTCTGCCCTCCCAGTAATTTCAAATTATTCGGAAAGGAAAGGGTCTATGGCTGAAACTGCTTTTGATTTCATGAAAATCTGGACTCAAGGAGACCAGGAGTCGGAGCGTAAAATGAAGACAGTGCTGCTCGATGGCTTGGATTCCGTTGTTCAAGCTCAGGGTGATGTGCTGTCTAAAATCAAATTGGACCGCTCTATAGCCACCCCAGTGGTGGGGTGGATGGAAGAATGGGGTTATCCTTCCACAGTTACTGCTCGACTATCTGGCAACAATTTGGCCTTTAGCGGCCATCTTTTCGGACAGACGGTCAATGGAGACTCACTCCGCAAGGCGATCCGAGAAGGAACCATTCTCGAACGTCCTGGCGATGGCTGCCAAGTGAAGATTTCGGCTATTGATGGGCTCTCAGCCGCGGTGACGGCATACGGCAACACGACTTTAGCAGATGATCCAGGACCCGCCGCGTGGGATATCATTTCCGAGGCATGGTCTGACTTTAGAGATGCTTCGGAGCCTAGATCGCTTGAAAGGACATTCCGTGAGGTCGGCACCCAGATATTCGCTGAGACGTTCGAGATCCCCAAAACCAGGAAAAACACCAAATACGAGATCATTCCGTACGAGCCTGAGCATCAAATTATCGCGCTCATTGCCAAGCTCAGACGTCAGCTCGCTTATGCAGTGCTCAGGTCGCGCCCTTTCCACGACGGATCCCAGTTCATTTGGGGTAATAAGACCGAAGAGCCGACCATGTGTGGGCTCTGCACGTGGCCGACTGTAACCCACAATGAGCTTCCAAATCCGAACGTCTATGTCAACAAAGACGGGCAAGCGCTTACGAAACTCGATCTGGACAATCTCGTGCGTCAGCTCTGGCTGGACGAGCATGCGGACTACAACCAAGGCGACTGGTGGATCGTCTGTCATCCAAGCACTCACCAGTTTATCCAGGACTTTGATATCTGCTACCGGCGAATCGGGAAAAAGGACAAGACCATCGGTTTTCATGTGGATGAATTCCATTCCAAGATCGGCAAGTCCTTTCCTATCCTCTCCGAACGTTTTATGCGGCCCGGCGTGCTCATCGCTGTCAATTTCAAGGCTTTCAAATATGGGTACTATGCAAACGATTCTCTGGACCGCCAAGAAATCCCCACCCAGGGCATATATCAACGCTGGCTCATCTCCTTCCAAACCTACGGCGTAGTCGCCCGGAATCCCAGAGCCAATATCGGCCTGATCTATGGCTTACCAGCCAATTAGTTCCCAAGGCCACAAAAGAAGAAGCCTAAGCTCCTGGCTCATGCTGAGCAGTTCCTCGACAGATATTAGCCGAGAGCAGCACTGACTCCATATGCTGCGTTTCACAAATATGGTGCCATTTGCACAGTAGCCCCGGCATCTTGCCGGTCAGCGTGAAGAGCGAATGACCGGCAAGATGCCGGGGCTACCCCATGTTGCCGCGACCGAAGTGCCACGCACTTGTGTCGCGTCCAATCCCGACCGGTGGGAACACGACACCGAACTTGCGGAACATCGTACTGCATTACGCCCACGTCCACTGAGGTTTTGCATTTTCACTTCGATGAAAGGAGAGTATGTATGATTGAAACTGAAGAGCAGCGGCGCTGGTGGTTCGCTACCCATCCGGAGTATAGCTGGAGCCGCAGAGGAATATGAGGGGGCTCGGAGCGAGAGAGTGACGATAAAGTAGATCCCGAAGAAGTTGATAAATATGTTGACGAGGCCCTCAAATACGAGACCGGACCTGTCGCGGATCTGCTGAAGTCCGTAAAACGGAATTTCGGCACAGAGTCGTATTCACGCGGGACCCTGGAATCAGACGGACCGGGATGGGATACGGAGGCAGGAGGACGAGTAGGACCGCGGCAGCCACCAAGGCCCGGGCGTGGGTCACGGAGAGGATTGGAAATAAGAGATTGGTTCCGCATGTCCAGGCAAGAGCGGCGCGCAAGAGATGCAATCGAAAATGAACTCGAAATCGCTGGAGCCAATCGTCATGATTACCGATATACGTCTTTTGCTGGTAAAATAGTTGCCCAGCGTGACAGCACATTTGACCCTTATCAAAGAGATATGCAAGGCAGGACCAATATACAAAGAATTCGAGAAGGTTTGTCTCCTTACGATCGAGATGGCGAGCGAGTGGTTATTCATCACGCCAACCAGAGCAGTGAAGGGCCGCTTATTGAACTGACAAGAGCAGAACATGACTCAATTCGGGTCCGTCGCGATCCGACTGAGATAGACAGGCCCGATTCTCGTGACATTAGGGAAATTTACTGGATGGCCAGAGCGGCATCCATCCGGAATCCTGAACCTGAGCTATTTCATTATAAATGACAAGCTTGCTTTACTAGAGGAGGAAGCGAAATGCCGTCAAGAAAAGAAATCGTCGAAAGAGAGTTGAGAGTGACAGTCCCAGCCCAATACGCGGCTTTTCTAGACAAGTACGGGATTTACCAAGCCATAGGTGTTGAAGTCTACGGAATGAGCGACAAACTTTTGGGTTACCACGGTCTTCCGTGCGTAATTGGAGCCACAGAAAAATCCAGACGGGCGGACAGGCTTCCACATCGTTTTCTGGTCATCCACCATACCGGAATTGAGGACGAGATGATATGCCTGGATACCGAGAATGAAAAAGTCTATTCAATCAGTTGGGTCTTTGGGAATCGCAAGATTGCCGATTCATTCGATGAATGGTTTCAAAGAGATATCATCGAATTCTATAAACGTGATCACCCCAACAAATATGCCGGCCAAAAGATCATTGTCTTGGATAAAGATTAGCCTCTTTGGCATGACTTGCGGATTCTCTCCATATACTCAATGGCATCACGATCTCACTGTTGCCAATAGGCCTGATCTTGCTGCTGATCCGAAAGTGGTTCACGCTATGCGGGGAGGAGACGAGGCTCACTTACGGATTGGTCACCATGGAAATTATCAGTTCCCCATGAAAGTGGAACCGTTATAAGCTAAGGCAATTCACTACTGTCCGGTTTACTTTGATGTGATATCGGTATGTTAGGGCATTGCATTTTCCACTGTGACCTATGACAGTTTGTGTGGTTAAATCATATCAGTCAGTTACGCACCTAAAGTTAACGAA
>JBKQMK010000183.1:0-17452 GCA_052146735.1 Desulfomonilaceae bacterium
TATGTGAGCGTCTTGCCAAGGACTTGGACCTCCATCCAACGTGCATCGGTCATGTTTGGGTATTTGAAAACCTGTCGACCGAAGACTTAACCGCCCTTGCAGACGCTGCGATGAGAAAGAGGTATCGGCGGGGAGATATGATCTTTACCCAGGGCCAACGTGCCGATGAAATGTTTCTGATAAAGGCTGGTCGGGTGAAATTGACCAAAGTCAACGAGGATGGAGGTGAGATGACCCTTGATATTCGTCAGGGGGGCGATTTCATTGGGGAGAATATGTTGAACGAAGACATAAACTATCCTGTGACCGCCGTCTGCATTGAGGACGCTCTGACCTGCGGTTTTAGAAAGGAGCGGTTTGAGCGGCTCGTTCTGGACCGTCCTAGGATAGGATTGCAGGTGATAAAGAATCTGAGTAAGAGAATCGATTCACTGACCAGCCGAATCGGAAACATGTCTATGACCAGCCTGGAAGACAGGCTTTACAAGGTGCTTCGTCAACGTTGCTAAAGAGCATGGGATACAAAGTCCTGAGGGCCTTAAGATCCTTTTCCCACTGACCCATGAAGACCTTAGCTTCCTTGTGGGCGCGCACAGAGTGAGCATAACGCGAGCCATTAGGGCACTCAGAGAGTCGGACAAAGTGGCACAAGAAGGCAGAAATTTAATTGTTCAAGTGGGATAAAGCTACGAGTAGTACTCAAGTACTATCGGAGGAAATGATGAGAAGAATTACCGCTTCATTGCAGCGCTCTTTAATTGTTGAAGGTCGGCGTTTGGTGTGCGTCTCGATCTTTACTTAATCTTTAAGATTCCTTTATCCCGTCTTTACAACCCGTGCACATTATCTGATCAAGAGTAAAGAACGACGACTGCACAAGCGTAGGCTGTGGCAGGATAGGAAGCTCTCCAGAGGGCACTGATATAGAAATGAGGATGTTAACATGGCGACACTATTGATAAAGGTGATCGTTTTGAGTCTTTGTATACTTGCCCTGCAGGCGGTAATCGCAACCGCCCAGACGAAATACGAGAAGGCTACCTTTGCCGGTGGATGTTTCTGGTGTGTGCAACCGCCTTTTGAAAAACTCAAAGGCGTAATCGAGGTGATATCTGGTTACACGGGCGGTTCCGGTGAGGACCCGACATACGAGGATTACGCTCAAAAGGGGCACATTGAAGCCGTGCAGATAACTTATGATCCGTCAAAGATATCTTATTCTGAACTTCTGGAGGTGTTCTGGAGGCAGATTGACCCTACAGACCCGAGTGGACAGTTCGTTGACAGGGG
The DNA here is from genome assembly GCA_052146735.1 of Desulfomonilaceae bacterium. Taxonomy (GTDB): domain Bacteria; phylum Desulfobacterota; class Desulfomonilia; order Desulfomonilales; family Desulfomonilaceae; genus CAWBBA01. The sequence continues at coordinate 1,291 of JBKQMK010000183.1, forward strand.
GCCGCAGTACCGCTCAGCGATCTTCTACCAGAACCAAGAACAAAAGAGTCTTGCCGAAAAATCGAAGGAGGCACTGGCAAAATCCGGGAGGTTTCAAAAAACCATAGTTACTGAGATCATCAAAGCCACCTCCTTTTACAAGGCGGAGGATTATCACCAGGATTACTACAAAAAGAATCCGATCCGATACAAGTACTACCGCTTCAATTCAGGCCGGGATAAGTATTTGGAAAAGGTTTGGGGTCGGGACAAGGATCAGAAAGAAATGAAGCAGAGCACTCAAGAATACCGGAAGCCTGGTAAAGAAGGGCTGAAGAGCAAATTGACCCAATTGCAGTACCAAGTTACCCAAGAAGAGGGCACCGAGCCTGCGTTCCACAACGAGTACTGGGACAACAAGAAACCTGGTATCTATGTGGACATCGTTTCCGGGGAGCCTCTGTTCAGCTCGCTAGACAAGTATGATTCCGGCACCGGATGGCCGAGCTTCACAAAGCCGCTGGAACCGGGGAACATCATGGAAAAAGAGGACAGAGGCTTTTTCACGACACGCACGGAGGTCAGAAGCAAACACGCGAACTCCCACCTAGGGCATGTTTTCAATGACGGGCCTAAGCCAACCGGCCTCCGTTACTGCATGAATTCCGCGGCTCTCCGGTTTATTCCGAAAGAGGACTTGGAAAAGGAAGGCTACGGCCAGTACATAAAGCTCTTCCAGAAACAAAGGCAGTGATTGGGGATGTTGATTACCACAGGATTTGTCGGATTTAGGGGAAAAACCATTGGCTGGCCGCAAGCGTAGGCTATGCTAAGGTGGTACCCATTGATCATGGCAAAATTTGACAAGAAAGATTTGTTTTCATTATTGCAATCCGCCGGAATAATTGTAACCGGCCCCAAATGAGAAAAGAGTGTTCACTATGAAGAGTCTAGCAAGGGGATTTGGAAGAGGCTTGCTGTTCATGACCATTTTGGGTTTAGTCATGGGCTGTTGGGCCGCATTGGTTGGCAATCCAGCCTTCGCCCAAGCCACAAAATACGAGGGCTATTTGGCCGACGTCCTATGCGCTACCAGGGGTACTGCCCTGGACGGTGCCGACATGATGAAGCACCCGGAGAAACACACAGTTGCCTGCTTGAAAGAGCCACCCTGCGTCGCTTCGGGATTCGGTGTTTTAGTTAAAGGCAAGGATGAAACTTATGCTTTTCATAAATTCGACAAAAAGGGCAACGAGTTGGCTATGCAGCTAATCAATAAGACAGCTAAGAAAGATGCTCTCTCGGTGGAAGTTACCGGCCAAATGAAAGATGGCATAATTAACGTGGACAACATTGTGGAAAAGTGAGAGGTAGGAAAACCATAAGAGCCACGTCCTGACATGATAGGACAACCAACCGATGGGTGCCGATATTAAGGCCCTGGCCAGAATGCCAGAAGGAGGGAAACATGGGGACTGTTGTTCACACTTGCAGAAGCAGGATCGTGAGGGAAGAAGGACCCACGAGAAAGGCAATTATTGAAGGGTTCCCCGGCGAAGTTCGCTATGGGGTCCATGGTGGTATCAAGAAATTCTACGGGATCGAACCTCGTGAAGAACACGCGGCCACCCTTGACCACATGGTAACCGCAATAGCTGCCTGAATGACCGGTACTCTGGCCAGGGTCCTGGCCGAGAAGCAAATTGACACGCCACAGGAAAACTATTGGGTGGATGCGGAAGGCGACATCGAAAATGTGAACAACGTGCTAAAGATCACCAATATTCGAGTCAAGTACCATTTGAAGGTTCCTAAAGGCAAGGTGGATGGAGCTAAAGAGGCTCTCACAACTTACCTTGTCCGCTGCCCTGCAGCCCAGAGCGTGATAGGCTGCATCGATATTAAGGACGACGCAGGAATAGAGGAAATGGTCTGACGCTGGTTTTCCCTTAAATGCTGTCTGTGCTCATGTCCCGGTCGTCCTCGGCATCCTGCTGTCCGCTGTAGTGACCCCTACGAGTCACTGACGTCTGGTGTTGTGGCCATTTTGAATCCTTTGGTCGTGCCTGGTCCCCGATTCGTTGACCAGTATGACCGAATATCCCATCCATCTCAACTCTAAAGAACAGAGAAGAATAAAATCCGGCTCTTCCAAGCGCTAAGGATGGGACTTTGTGCTGTAACCATTCAATTTTACTGATTCGCCTGCATGGCGACCGGTAAGGTGAAAAGGGCATTTGTCGAGATCCTGCCGATAAAAACACACGGAAGTTGTTGCACCGATAAGTCAGGTCACATTAGGAGGTGACTTGTCCACGTGGCGCCGGGCGGGGTTTCCATCAGCCGGATATTACCGTGCTGTGTTCGGGGGGGCGGCCACGCACAAGATTCTGTTTGACCGGGGGCAGTAGGAAGAGGTATGCTCAGTAAGCCGATAAAACAGGCTTTGTCAGCAACGTAACCACGGTATTGCTTCCCTCGAGTCTTGTGGCGGACCATACTAGGGCCTTTTCGGGGCCAGGGGAACAGTCGGTCGACGGGTCTCCAACACCAAGATCCCCGAAATACCAAGACCGCCTTATAATTCCAGTCAAGCATAAAATCTCGACAGAAAGGCCATTATCATGGATTTGACAGAGATCTACCAACAGGGAGAGGAATTTTTCAAGGCAAAGGAATTTGGTCGTTTGTTGGGTTATGTCGAAACGGGTTTTATCCGCGAGAACGATCGTCGAATCCTCGACCGCTTCACATTTCGCCAGAAATCCATAGATGCCCCGGAGGCTTTAACAACGTGCCGAATGCTGGGCATAGAGCTTTCTTCGCCCGTGATCATGTCATCGATGACCATGCCGATTCCCGCCATTGCGGACGGCGCCTTGATGCAGCTTGCACGCGGGCTGAAAGAAGCCGGAAGCCTTATGTGGACGGGAACACCCACCCCGAATAACCTCCGTGAAATCGTGGCCACTGGGGTTCCGGTGGTTGCCAATGTGAAGCCATTTAGGGATAGAGACAAGATGGATGCCGAGTTGGATAAGGTGATTGAAGATGGCGTTACCTGGGTCGGTATCGAAATCGATGCTGGAAGGGGAACCAAGATCGGTGATCGCGAAATGGGTTTTGATTGTTCCCCACTCTCTTTGAGAGAAATTGAGGCCATTAAGAAAAGGGTGCCCATTCCATTGGCCTGCAAGGGCGTATTGAGCCGTGAAGATGCCGAAAAATGTGTTGCCGCAGGAGTCGACATCATTTTCGTGTCAAATCATGGAGGACACACGCTGGATTATTTGCCCCACCCCTTGCAGGTCATGGACGAAATCGTTGAAGTTGCCAAAGGTAAGGCTGAAATCATAGTGGACGGCGGATTTCGCCGAGGGAGCGATGTGCTAAAGGGCCTGGCTTTTGGAGCCTCTCTGGTCGGATTGGGCCGCCCGATTCTTTATGCGCTGGCCGCAGGTGGTGAACACGGCATCACCGATTTGATCGGCGGCATAACAAGGGAATTGGCTCGACTGATGTGCATGGTAGGGGTCAGAGAACCCGTGAACGTTAACAAAGAAATCCTAATTGCACGATAGAAGGCTGAGTTGGAGGGGGCCCATGGGACAGATTCTGACAGTAAACACTGCACAGACGTCTGTCAGTGCCTGACTCCATGGTCTTGCCACATTCAAAAGCCTGGCAACATAGGTCACCATAATTACTGTTGCTTCGCAGGCTAAAGGAGGATCTATGCGACACAGCGTTAGGTTTACGACGGTAGTGGCCGCCTTGGCCGCAACGGTATCCTTTTTGTGCCTCTTGCATTTTGCTTGCGGATCCTGCTGGGCCTTTAATGAGGCCCCGGTGCTTGCCCCAAAGGTCGCGTCCGGAGAGCTTCCCCCTGTTGACCAGCGCTTGCCTCCGTCACCGGTAGTCGTGACTCCTGTTGACAAACCTGGAACTTACGGAGGCGTTTGGCGGCGCGCTTATACGAACCTTTCTGATCTGGTGGGGCTTCGGCGCATCCTCTATGATCCCCTGGTCCGATGGAGTCCTGATCTAAAGATTGTCCCCAATCTGGCCGAAAAATGGGAGGCCGACGAAAAAGGCCGGGTCTTTACCTTTCATCTGGTGAAAGGTGTCCGATGGTCTGACGGCGCCCCATTTACCGCCGATGACATCATGTTTTATTTCGAAGATATTCTTTTCAACAAAGAAGTGACCCCTTCCATGCCCAAGTGGATTGCCCCGTTGGGGACGAAGCCTTATGTAACAAAAATTGATGATTATACGTTCAGTATTGAGTTCGATCAGCCGTATAGCATTTTTCTGGAACAGTTGGCATGTCCTCACGCTATGGCCCTTGTTACGAACCCGAAACATTACTTGAAAAAGTTTCATAAAAAGTACGCCAAGCCGGCAGAGCTGGAAGCCTTAATGAAGGAAAAAAGGGCCACCACGTGGGTTAGGCTCTTTCAGGATCGCTCTGACCTTCAACGTGCCATTTTCGTGGACAAGGATCTGCCTACGATCTTGGCCTGGACCATCAAGGTGCCGGCCACTGCTAGACGCTTCGTCCTTGAACGGAACCCTTACTACTGGAAGGTTGATACCGCGGGGAATCAGCTTCCGTATATCGATGCGATAGTCAATGATCTTCAGGCAGAGGCCCAGACGATTCTCCTAAAGGCCATTGCCGGCGAGATCGACTTCCAAGGACGCAGCCTCGGCGGAATGCAGAATTCCCTGCTGCTTCGTGCAAGTGAAGCGCGGGGGAAGTACAGACTGGTACCCAAGACAGGGACGGCCTCAGTGGGGGTGCTGATGGCGCCCAACCTAAACCACAGGGACCCGGAAATGAGAAAAATCATATCCGATCCCAGGTTCCGCATAGCGCTTTCTCATGCTGTCAATAGAAACGAGATCAACAAGATAGTGTATTGGGGAAAAGGTGATCCAAGACAGGCTGCGCCTTTGAAAGAATCCCATTACTATTCACCCTCGTACGAACAGGCTTATTTGGAATACGATCCGGAAAAGGCGGCATCCCTCCTGGACGAAATAGGGCTCAAGATTGGTAGGGACGGCAAGAGAATGCGGCCTGACGGTAAGCCGCTCCAGTTGTCCTTGGACGTTATGGTAAGAATTCAAACATGGGTCGATACCGCTGAAATCGTGGCCTCAAACCTGACTAGCGTGGGGATAGATACCGAGGTGAAGTCCGAAACCATGGAGCTCTTCCGGCAACGGACTCAAGGCGCTTCTCACGACATAGCTCTATGGCCTGGTGACGGTGGAATAGAATGCCTGCTCGAACCCCGTTGGTACTTCCCGTATAGGAGCGAAAGCCTCAACGCTCCTCTGTACGGCCAGTGGTACCAGAGCGGTGGCAAAAAAGGAGAAGAGCCTCCTCAGGCAATCAAGGAACTGATGGAAACTTACAATCAAATTCTTCACACGATGTTTGACGAAAAGAAAAAGGAGCTATTTGGAAAAATTATAGCCGCAAATGAAAAGAATCTGTGGGTGATTGGCCTTGTTCACGACCCGCCGGACTATTATGTTGTGGCCAAAAACATGTACAATATACCCAAGACCGATTTTCAAAGTTGGACATACCCTAACCCAGGTCCTATTCACCCCGAACAGTTTTCCTACATGAACGAGGACAAGAAATAGTGAGCAGACGTCCCGTCTGGACCTAGGGACAGTCTTCCAGTTGTGCGTTTCTCCCCCAAGTTCCAAGTAAACACGCAATAGACCTTTCAGTAATCATGTCAGCGTATTGTAAAAATCGGTACCACCTTATAAGTGTTCTCCTCCCCCCTGGGCTCTGCTCTCTCTGAAGATAACAATACTCTCGCTCATAGCATTACTCACTATCAGTATTCTGATGAAAGGACTTTCATAGCCTTGAGAAGTTCAGCCAGAGCAATGAGTGCGTCCAGGCTGCTGGTCCGCCAATGATGCGGGTTTGAAAAAGAGGCGTCACGTAATATCATATCGTTACGGCTATTGTTTCACACCCCAAGTCCGTTTTTGATGTACTGGCTTACAAGAACTCCCCAACTCCACCTACTATTTTATAGCACCGCCCACCTGCCTACCTGCCGGGCCCACCGAAGCCTGCCCATAGGAAATGCGAAGGCGTGTTGGAGCCCAATGAAGAAGAGTGTTTGCCGGTCAGGTGGAAGATCTACTTGATGCTGATGGAAACATATTCTATGCCGATGTTTCTCTGCCCTCTCTGGAGATAACAGTACTCTTGCATGAGGACCCCCTTTTGATCCTATAATCGGCTTCCAGGGCAGCGTGGTGTTTGATTTCTAAGCTGCTCAGGACCACGGTCTTAAACAAAGCCCGGTGGGTTAATCCCTCTGGGTTTTTATTTTCCGAGGTCGGTTTGGTGCGTTGCCATGGGGGCCTGACACTTGCCTGCCGTCCGAAAGCCGATCCAAGTTCTCAATTAGGATAGAGCAGGATCTAGGCTTAACTTGGAGGTCCCACCATTCGTGCTGGCCATAGCAAATGAACCACGAGACCCACCCAGGACAGAAAATCATGAACCCCTTTTAACCTTGGGAGAAACCGAAGAATTCTCTAAAGAGGCACAGCGAACCTCGCAAGTTAGCGATTTGCTCTTACAAAGACACTTTCTTTCATTTCCGCACTTGAGACACCCATCTTATTCACCGACCCTACCGAATATCCTACCGACCCCACCTCGACGGAACTGAGAAGAATAAAATTTGCCTCTCGCAAACGCTAAGGATGGCACTTGGCAGCGTAACCATCTTATTTTGCTGACACGCCACCGTGGCGAGCGTCAAGGCGGAAAGACAATTTGTCTGCATCCTGCCAAGAAAAACACTCGAAAGCTGTTACGCCGATAAGTCAGCTCACGTTAGGAGGTGGTATGTTGATGTGGCTAAAGCGTTTCCCTTGGCTCGACACTGCCGGGCTGTGTTTAAGGTGAGCAACGGCGAAAATATGATTGACAGACTGGCCTGTGGCTAGGTATGTTCAAACATGTGAGTATTCTTGTTTTTGGAATTATTCCCTTGAGACAGAGTTAATGCATCTTGGTCTAGCACGTTTAATGATTACAAACGAATAGTTGTGGCTTCTTGTTGGCAAACGAACATGTTGAATTCTTTTTTCAATCTACGTGGTGACATTTTTGCCTAAGATGAGGCTCGGGGAGACAACGCGGCGACCTTTTCGTGGTCCGAGCAATTATCCGATGACTGGTTACCAGGCCAAATACCCCCGAAATGTCAAGACCGCCGCATAATTCCAATTTGAACCGGGCTCGAAGAAATGGCGAAGACGAGACGCGGTGATTCTTGCCAGCGGATTTAACCCTGAACACCGTCTACGAACATCCGTCACTGATTAGGTGCCAACCAGTTTTCATGGAGTGCCAGGCATGACGAACCAAGAAAGACCTCCTCGTATCCATGTGTTGGCCAAGCCAACGGGTGCGAGTTGCAACCTGAAATGCTCCTATTGCTTCTTTCTGAACAAACAACTTCTTTACCCCGGAAGTCGTTTTCGCATGAGTGAGGAAGTGCTGGAGATCTATATCCGCCAGCTCATCGGGTCTCATCTCACGGACAAAGTGACAGTTGCCTGGCAGGGTGGAGAACCCACCCTAATGGGGATCGACTTCTTTCGGCGTGCCATTGAATACCAAAACAAATACAAGAAACCGGGCATGACCTTTGAGAACACCATGCAAACAAACGGCACACTGTTGAGCGACACATGGTGCGAGTTCTTCCGCGAGAACAATTTCCTGATAGGTATCAGTATCGACGGTCCTCGTGAACTGCACGATACACACCGGGTAGACAAGAGAGGAAGGCCCACCTTTGAAACGGTGATGCAAGGCCTCCGGCTGTTGCAGAAACATGGAGTTGAATACAACATTTTGACCAGCGTTAATCGCGTCAACGCCGATCGCCCTCTCGAGGTCTACCGATTTCTCCGTGACGAGGCCGGTACCACCTGGATTCAGTTCATTCCAGTCATCGAGCGCCTAAACGAAGGAGGCGTCACTCTCCACCAGGACGGGAACAGCGTTTCGGATCGCTCCGTGAAGCCGGAGCAACTCGGAAATTTCCTGATCACCATCTTTGACCAATGGGTGCAGAACGATGTGGGCAAGGTGTTTGTACAGACGTTCGAGGCAGCTGTGAGAAATTGGCTCGGCCTGCCGTCATGTGGAATGTGCGTCTTCGATGCTACGTGCGGTCACGGACTCGCCCTGGAGCACAACGGCGATCTGTACTCTTGTGACCATTTTGTCGATCCCAACTACTTGTTGGGCAACGTCCAGCAAAACCACATGATGGAATTGGTCGGCTCCAATCAGCAGCTCAAGTTTGGCCGCGACAAGCTCGATACGCTGCCCCGTTACTGTACTGAATGCGAGGTCCGATTTGCCTGCCATGGGGAGTGTCCGAAAAACCGGTTTCTCACGACACCGCATGGGGAGCTAGGATTGAATTATCTGTGTGCAGGTTATAAGGCGTTCTTCCATCACATCGACCGGCCTATCAAGATCATGGCGGCGCTGATTCGTCGGGGATGGCCCGCCGCGCAGGTAATGCAGATCCTAGAGAGTGAGGATGTCAAACCGGCCGGGGCATTTGCCAAGGCACGTCGCAATGATCCCTGCCCATGCGGCAGCGGTCTCAAGTTCAAGCGATGTCACGGTAGGGAGGAGACAGTTAAGGGTGACAGAGCTTAAGGAAACCAACTAACCTGGCCCAATCGTGGGCGGAAGGAGGCGCGATGTGGCCAACCACGCCAGCAAAACCTTGGAGCAAAAGTAACGGAGCGATGATTGACCAATCCACATTTCACAACAAATTCAGGAGGATCTATGGCGACACAGAAAAAACCCAACATTCTGGTCATCTGGGGAGATGATATCGGCTACTGGAACATCAGTGCCTACAATCGCGGCATGATGGGCTATCGGACTCCGAACATCGATCGCATCGCCGAGGAAGGGGTGCTGTTCACCGATTGCTACGGCGAGCAGAGTTGCACAGCAGGGCGGTCGGCGTTCATCACCGGGCAGTGCGTTTTCCGCACGGGATTGAGCAAGGTGGGAATGCCGGGCGCCGACCTCGGCCTGCGCGCTGAGGATCCCGCTATTGCCGAGCTGCTGAAGCCGCTGGGTTACGCCACAGGCCAGTTCGGCAAGAATCACTTCGGCGACAAGGACGAATTCCTGCCGACCAAGCATGGTTTCGATGAGTTCTTTGGTTTTCTCTACCACCTGAATGCATGTGAGGAGCCAGAACTGCGCGACTATCCCCCGGAATCGGGCTTCCCGAACTTCAAGAAGAACTATGGTCCGCGCGGCGTCCTCCAGTGTTACGCAGACGGTCGCATCGAAGACACCGGCCCGTTGACGAAGAAGCGGATGGAGACCATCGACGACGAGGTCTTTGGCAAGGCCACGGACTTCATCGACCGCCAAGTCAAGGCGGAGACGCCGTTCTTTGTATGGTTCAACACCTCGCACATGCACTTCCGCACGCATGCCAAGCCTGAGAGCATGGGCCAGTCCGGTCGCTGGCAGTCGGAATACCACGACGTCATGATCGACCACGACAAACTCGTGGGCGCGCTGCTCCAGAAGCTGGACGAGCTCGGGATCGCCGACAACACGATCGTCATGTACAGCACCGACAACGGACCGCACATGAACTCCTGGCCTGACGCGGGCATGACGCCCTTCCGCAACGAGAAGGACTCCAACTGGGAGGGGGCATTCCGGGTTCCGGCAATGGTGCGCTGGCCCGGCGTGATCAAGCCCGGCACCGTATCTAACGAGATCATTAGCCATATGGACTGGTTGCCCACCCTAGTGGCGGCTGCGGGCGAACCGACTATCAAGGACAAGTTGCTCAAGGGCCACGAGGCTGGCGGCAAGAAGTTCAAAGTGCACCTCGACGGCTACAACCTCCTGCCCTACTTGAAAGGTGAAGAAGAGAAGAGCCCGCGCGAAGAATTCTTCTACTTCTCCGACGACGGTGACCTTATGGCCTTGCGCTACGACCACTGGAAGCTAATCTTCATGGAGCAGCGGATGCAAGGCACCCTTCGGATTTGGCAGGAACCGTTGGTAGTTTTGCGGTTTCCGAAGCTCTTCAACCTGCGCACTGACCCCTTCGAGCGCGCGGATATCACATCGAACACTTACTGGGACTGGGTGCTCGATCACATCTACCTGTTCCTTCCCGCGCAGAAGTTCGTGGGGGACTTCCTGGCGACATTTAAGGAGTTCCCGCCGCGCCAGAAGGCGGCGAGCTTCACCGTCGATCAGGTCCTGGAGAAGCTCCAACAGGGTGCCGGGAGCCGCTAGCAGTGTTCTGAGACGAGACAGCGAGGGCCTGGTTTGCGCACACCTGCCGGGCCCCTCACGAAATGGGCCTAGAAGGGGTGAAGTAGCGCGTGAAGCAGCAGATCCAGCACCTCTCCCCCCGCAGATCCTCAGAGTACTGCCGATCTGCGGGGGGAGTGGGGCTGGATCAACGTTGGATTTCGTGACGCTCAACCAGACCCTCTCAGTATGTTTGCAACGCGGCTGTGCCCCTCGGTTACCAAGAACCATGGCACTTTTACGCCTAAGTCGAGCGCAAGGCAGCGATCCCTCCGCAAGCCGGTCTAGTTAGGAGTACCAAGCCGAGCTTACAGGCTCAACATTGCTCGGGTGTTACAGCCGTTCAATGAACAGATAATCGAGAGGTTTGCATGTTTACGGCGTCAGACATCTTCATACTTTTCTTCGTCACCCTTGGTCCCCTCAAGGCCATCGGTCCTTTTGCAGAGTTAACCCAGGGGACAGAACCGGGGTTCTGCCGATCGGTGGCCTGGCGGGCCTCGGCAATAGCCACCGCCATCGTCCTCAGTGCGGCGCTGCTGGGTTCAATAGTGTTGGCCAAATGGCACGTTTCTGTTCCCGCCATCGCGATCACCGGCGGTATAATCCTTTTCTACCAGGCCCTTCAGATAGTGATGCGACCACGGCCGGCTGCACCGCCGCCCTCAGGAGCAACCGCCGGACCATCCCAGCCATCTTTAGCTATTGCCTCCTTTCGCCTCGTGATTCCTGCTATCGTCACCGCACCCGGCATTGCAGCGATTACGGCGCTGGTGGCCATCGCGAAAGGCGATCCCGTTCAGGAGGTCATTACTATTGCGCTATTGCTGGTGATCATGGTGCTTAACCTGATTACGTTTTGGTGTTCCGATGTGTTGCTCAAGCACTTCCCTGCTTCAATTCTGCAGGTGATCGGGTGGATCATGGCCGTGCTCCAGGCCATGCTGGCTACGGAGTTCATCATCCATAGTTTGCAGACGCTTGGGGCTTTGCCGAAGGTTGTGTCGTGAGAATATGATCGGGTGTGTCTTACTTCTGCGAATATGATGTTGTGAGAGAACCTGAATGGAACGGATTCAGTGAAGACAATTGAACCCCTCTCCGGCAACTGGGGTGGAGGAGCTTACACGAATCGGTTTAACTTGCGATGCGATAGATTACGCGGAGAAAGCAATGTCAGGCAAGCTAACAGGCTCCGGTATGTCGAATGAACTGGCCAAAGAGCGGACTCGAGAGGCTGCCGATCGAACGCTTCTGGCGTGGATTAGAACGTCGCTTGCATTGATAGGCTTCGGGTTCGGCATCAGCAAAGTCCTTCACTATGTGGAGATGGTTCGGCCGGATAGAATTCACGACCCATTACACAGCGCCAGGGTTTTTGGCAGCGCTTTCATAGCTCTGGGGATTCTTGGCTTGGTTTCAGCTGTTGTGCAACACTTTCGTATTCTCAAACAAATTGAGAAACAGCAGTTTCAGTACGGCGATATCCGTCCGATCACTCTGGTTGTGGCGATATTACTACTATTCATCGGCCTCTTTGCCTTTATCGCGGTTCTGCTCTAAAGGGATACCTGCTAAACGAGGACTCTCGAATAAGCGGTATTGCTGATAGCTTACTGTAGCGCCCATCGTCTGGAGTTAATGCTGATGATGGCGATTTCGGTGAGCGACCTAATGGCCTTTGATTTCCAATGTGGTGCCAAGGCTGGATAAGCAGAAGAATTCGCTAAATAAGGAATCATCCCATGCCCCAGCACTGGCACCAAGGTCCCCGAAATGCCAAAACCGCCGCATAATTCCTGGTAACAAGTGGGAACTGGGAAGAACTTAAAAGAAGTTTCATTTCGTTGGAAACAAGAATTGATAAAGGGGGAAGAAAATGAAGCACACAGAGAAAATTCCTTCAATTCTGTTGGCATTACTTGCTGTACTGGCTTTAGCCACCGGGCCGGTTGACGCAGCCGAAAGCCTCAAGGGGCAGGTACTAGGCGCAGGTGCGCCAATCGCCAACTCGACCGTGACCCTGTGGGCGACAAGCGCGGGAGAACCTCAACGGCTGGCAGAGGCGCGTACCGGCGCCGATGGCCGCTTTGCAATGACGGTTCCGGACTCGCCCGCGGCAGACACTAGCCTGTATCTGGTCGCGAAGGGCGGCCAGCCCACCGCCAACAAGGAGAGCAGTGACAACGCCGCGATCGCGTTGATGACCGTGCTCGGCGCCAAGGCGCCGGCCATGGTCACGATCAACGAGATGACGACCATCGCCTCGGTGTGGACCCACAACCAGTTCATCGACGGCACCGCTATCAAGGGCCAGCCGCTGCAGCTCAAGATCGCCGCCGGCAACGTGCCGAGCTTTGTCGATCTTCAAACCGGCGGTTGGGGGGGCGTGATTCAGGACCCGCTCAACAGCGGCCAGACACCGACGATGGCGAACTTCGCGACATTGGCCAATGCGCTCGCAGGCTGCGTCACGCGCGTGACGCCTGATGCTTGCAGCAGCCTCTTCGCAGCGGCCAAGGGCCGGACCGGGACCGCACCCGCGGACACGCTCACGGCGGCGCAGTCCATCGCCCGCTATCCATGGTATCAGCCCGAACGCGTCTTCGCGCTGCTCGAAGCGTTCTATCCCATCCCGAAGGGCAAGACGATGCGGCCGGTGCCCTACATGCCCTACCTCAACTTCCCGCCCAGCGCGTGGGTATTGCCGCTCAAGTTCGACGGTGGGGGCTATCGTGCGGGCGGCAAGGCGATGTTCGACAGCGAGGGCAACCTCTGGGTCGGTGACAACTTCACCGTGGGCTGGCAGGCGCAGGATGCCCTGTGGCAGGGCAACGCCACCAAGTTCGACCCCAACGGCAAGCCGCTGTCGCCGATCACGACCGGGTTCGCCGGCGGCGGCATGCAGGGCGGCACCTTCGGCGCTGCAGTCGATGCGAAGGACAATGTGTGGCTTTCCAGCTATGGCGGCAAATCCATCGCGGTATTCGACAAGAACGGCAAGCCGCTGACATCGCCGGAGGGCATCACCTTCGACGGCAGACTCGGGCTGATGCAGGGCATCATCGTTGCGCCCAACGGCGATGTCTGGGCGCTCGGTGTCTCGAAGCGCCAATTGCTGTACTTTCCCAAGGGCGACTGGACCCGGGGCCGTATTGTCTGCGAAGGCGACAGCGCCGAGCCGTGCAAATCGTTCACGGCTCCGTTTCACCTCGCCATCGACCAGCAGAATCGGATTTGGGTCTCGGACAGCTCCAACCATGTCTTCCGTTTCCCGGCATCCGATCCGGCCAAAGTAGATCGCTTCAAGGTTGGCTTCAACAACAGCGGCCTGAACATCGACAGCCAGGGGAACGTCTGGGTAACCAACCGCTTCGGCGCCGGCTTGCTCGGCATGGCCCATATGGTGGACATGGCGGTGCACCTGAAGGGCGAAGGCTTGGAGTCGGCGGCGGATTACCTGACAAAGACGATGTCCAAGCAGAAAGGCGGTGACGGCAGCGTCACACTGCTGCGACCGGACGGCACAGAGTTCCCGGGCTCGCCCTTCAAGGGGGGTGGCCTGCCGGGCCCCTGGGCCGTGGTCGTGGACGGCAACGACAACGTCTGGATCTCTAACTTCGCGATGCCGAACAGTCCGATCACGCAGCTGTGCGGCGCGCGCACCGAGAATTGCCCGCCCGGCATGAAGACCGGAGATCAGATCTCGCCGCCCGGGGGGTACGTGGGCGGCGGCCTGCAGATGCAGACCGATCTCGCGATCTCACCTTCGGGCGATGTATGGGTGATGAACAACTGGCAGGACATCGACAGCTGCTTCGGCGACCCCAACGAAGCGCTCTCAACCCGCTGCGGGGGACAGGGCGTGGTGATCTTCTTCGGCATGGCCAAGCCGGTTCTTGCACCACAGATCGGGCCGGCCAGAACGCCATAAGGCTTGCAGCATCGCCTGGTTATAGGGGGGCAGATGACCGGTTGCCCCCCTGAGGCCGAATTAACGAGACTGATGTAAGGCATAACAGGATGCATCTCATTGCCCTGGAGCACCTCTTCCGCCACCGGGTGCTCCAGATGCTCCTGCGGGAACGGCGGATTGGCGAGACGGTGATTCGCAAGCTCCTCGGGTGGCGCCACTCCGGATTCAGTCTCCACAATTATGTCCGTTGTTCTCAGGTGCCTTATGATCCATTTGCTTTATGTTTGGGAATGCCCAGCCAATCGTGGCTGAAAAGAAGAATTCAGAAGATTGCCACAGGCCGAACCCACAAATCAACGATGTTGGCTTGAACATTGGACTTCATGTATTTCTACTCCGCCGGTACCCATCTTGTTCATCGACTGCCTCGAATATCCTGCCGATCCGATCTCGACGCAACTGAGAAGAATCAAATCCGGCTCTCGCAAACGCTAAGGATGGTACTTGGAGGCGTAACTGTCTTATTTTGCTCACCTGCCACCGTGGCGACTGCTAAGGCAAAAAGGGCATTCTTCTGCATCCTGACCACAAGAACACATGAAAGCTTTGCGCCGATAAGTGAGTTCACGTTGAGATGAGGCATTTCCATGTGGGTTCAACCGTTCAATTGCCGGACACCGCCACGCTCCGTTCTCATAAGGAGCCACATGGAAGATTGTGATTGACTGGAAGCCGTGAGGTGAGTTAGGCTCGACACCAGGGCAAATCAGGTTTTTTCGTCAACATGACTACGGTTTTGCCTCTATCAGGTCTTGTGGGGCACCACTGGGAAGCTGTCTCCGGCTCAAAGTCACCACCAACCCACCGGTCACCGAACCAAAGACCCCCGAGATGGTAAGACCGCCGCATAATTCCGGTCAAGACGATATCGGATTCAAGGAGGAAATCTATGAAACTGAGTTCCGCATGGTGTGGGTTAATAATATGCGGCCTTCTGGCAATTGTGCCTGCCAAAAGTGCGGCTCAGGCGCAAGGCCTACCGCTACCCCAACCTGAGTCTATAACGGTTGATCGGTCTCTTTCTGAGGCAGATGCTGCGCAAATGATTAAAACGGCACGTTTGTTCTATGCGTTCTGGGATACAGGAAACGCGGAGTACGCCGCCGCCGCGGTGGACAGCGATTTCCGTGACAATACGCTGCCGGAAGGACGACCTCAAGGCCCCAAAGGCTTGCTTGACGCTTCGCAGACTTTTCGACGTGCCGTACCCGACCTCCATTGCAAGATCGAAGACCTGCTGGTAAGCGGCGATAAAGTCACCGCGCGGCTGACATTTACAGGCACTAACAAAGGTGAGTTCATGGGCCACTCTGCGACCGGCAAGCCTGTGAGGTTCTTTGCAATCAACATACTGCGTATTCGAAGAGGAACCATTGTTGAGGAATGGCATCTCGAAGACGACCTGACCTTGTTGGAACAACTAGGTGTCGTTTCCTTGAAGAAGTAGGAGGAGCCGGTCATGGATCGCCGCGCATTCTTGCAGACGAGCATCTTAACCGCGGCGGCGGATGTCGTAACCATCGCCGCCAGAACTTCCCGGCCAAGACGAATTCGAAATGATCTCTTTTTATATAGTACACAAATTCATCTTTGCTTTGTTCACACGTAATTACAATATGCTGCAATTTACATGACGCAGTTTTCAGCCCAGAGCATGCCGGTTAAATTTAGAATGCGGATAATTAAAATTAAAAAACGCCTATTGACTTCCCTCCGAAGGCATACTATGAGCCTTGCCCATCTTTGAGGAAGGATGGACGAGCGAATGCAGCAGGAGTCACTGAGCTTGGAGGAATTTCAGGAGAGATTTTTTACGGAGG
>JBKQMK010000184.1:0-9131 GCA_052146735.1 Desulfomonilaceae bacterium
GCCTGCGGTGCAAGTTCAGTGCCTGGCTCTCGTGAGCCGAGTGGCCAAAGACAGGCAGTTGACGGAAAGTTTGGCTACAGTGAGCAGTCCCGAAGAAGCGTTTGAACTTATCCGCGATTGGGAGACACTTCAAAAGCCTGGTGCTGCCGCGATAGCGCACTCGTAGGGCCCCGAAAACCCCATGGACGGAGAATGCCTAAACCCATGCGAAAGGATTCACTCATGGGTATATCTCAAAAAATAGCAGACATAATGATTCCCCTCGACAAGGCAGCTATCGTCACAGTGGATACGCCATTGAAAAATGTCATACAAGTCCTGAGAAGGCTCTATTGCGAGGTGGAAGAAGGTAAATGCACCGAAGCGGGTTTCCGCGCTGTCTTGGTATTGGACAAAGACCGACAAGTCGTTGGCATTGTGGACTTTCAGTGCATCCTGGAAGTATTGGTTCCCGAAATAACAGGTAATTTCCCGGCCAAGGTTCACGCACTATGGGACGCACTCGGCACTGTCTCAAAATCACACCCCTTGGAAGATCCAAAGATCGCGCTAAGAGCGAGAATCATGAAGAATGCGGAAAAACGAGTGGGCGACGTCATGCTCAGAATTAAAGCGAGCATAACGATTGATGCCGACGTTTTGGAAGCTCTCATGGTGCTGTGTGAAAACAAAAGCAGCATGCTTCCAGTGTACGACGGTAAGCAGCCGGTGGGAGTAGTCCGGGATTCAGATTTGTTTCTTAGGATAGCGGCCATGGTGCGCGAATCGAAGCGGGCTTAGATTTGAGGAATTGGTCACCGTCGAACGGATGGTTAGCCTCGATGACGAATTCATTGGCCCAGGATGACTATTTCTGGATGGCCTACGACTACTGTTTCAAGAGAGTGACGTGGAAACGAACCGCGACGAGGCATTCATGACGTTGTCATCAAGACGTTTGCTGATTTGCTGTTCATTTTTCGTTGTCTTAGGCTGCAGCGCCTCTGATCCTGTCGCCTCTACATCGCAATCTCACGAAGAGGCGTGCAAAGTGATCTTGGACTACCTTAATCAATACGAGCAGACGTACCTTCAATGTGAAGGCGCAGAAATGTACAACAGACTGGCTACAATTGAGACCGAATATCACAAGCGAATGTCAGAGTTGACCCAACAAGGCAAGTGGACGCCATCGAGGGAAATGGGAACTGGGATGAAACTACCCTTCCTCATCGGCCAATTCCATGGCGCAGTACAGAGTTGTAAGATCGAAAGGGCGGTGAGTGACAAAGAGCAAGTCGGCTGTAAACAGGCTCACGAAATCAGGAACAAGGCGTTGGGACTTCTGCGAGACCAGAACTGAGAAAGAAGAGATACGCGGTTCTATTGACAGCAAATGGGCTAACCTAGGGTATTGCCAAATGCGGCCTCAACAATGCTGTGTTCGGGCAGTTAAAAGGGGAAGTCAATAGCTGAACGTCACGCCGATTCCAGGTGATTGATGCGGCATGCCCGGACGGCAACATCTTTAGCTCCTTCTACCTCCCTCAGCTTTCGCTTCCGATGGACACCAGTTGGACACCAAGGGCGGCGCCGACTTGTCCGCCCTAACCCACGAGGTTGAGTGCACCTGGAAGTGAGAAAACGCCGAGTTGCCCTTTTGCCTGCTAATAGGCTCGGGTTATCCCGATCGTCTCAAATACGGACTTGTATTCGCATCTCCGCTCACGCATCTATGGCGACCACCCAACCTGGGCATTGAAAATCTCCTTGCCCTGATAACCGGTTCCCTTGGTTCTTACAAAATCCACAAAATTCTCTAGGCAAACCCAGCCCCCCTTATTTAAGAGAAGCACAAGGTAATTAATATCCCGATTTTTTGCTTGTATATCTCTCGATCACACCTTGGCTCGCATATTTCATGTTCTACCGATTTGGCATCTGTATTATGCTCTGCTAGACACTTGCTGACAATCTATGAAAGAGGTATTCTAAGTAATGCCTCTTATTGAATGCTTCTTCACTTTCTTTAGCCCTGCGCTCATTGCAGTGCCAAAGTAATCCATGGGCGAGATCCTTATGTCCCTTGTTTTCTGCTTCAACCATGGCTTCGCAGCTATATTTAGCACCACGTAGCAGGAGGAATCTTACCACTTCATCACGTCCCCCACCGGCAGCTGCCTGCAAAGCAGTAAGTGAAGTTGACTGGTTTGGTTTTGCGTCTACCTTAGTGCCGTGGGCCACAATTTTCTCGACTATTTCCACTTGGCCTTTATAGGCGGCATGAATGAGTTCATCTGGGTAAGTTGGGGGAACAACCACTCCATTTAGGTCATATTTCAGAAGGACGTATAAACCTTGATTGATTTGCGGTTTTGCTGGACAAACCTGTCGTTAATTAAAGGGTTCGGCAGCAACCCCCTCCAACCATCGCGCCGACATGTGTCAGATGAGGACAATTCCATAAAGAATTTTTCGCTGCACAGCTTTTGTCCAGGAGAATCAACTATAATCGGCGTCTGATACTCGATACTGGTGTGGAAAATCCCGATCCCCGAATTTTTGGCACCATTCGGACGAGATTTTACTCTCCCGACGTCGGGAGAGTAAAAAAAGGACAGAGTGTCGGACACGCTTCCCCTTTGCTCCTAAACAGCCCTTATGAGGGTAAAGACGAGCCACTACCTCTGGTTTCCGGACTTAGGTCTTGAATCCGGGCTGGCACAAATGACTGCATACATCGCTGTCGAGCCAAGTCATCTCAGGCGTGGGCATTGCAAGAGGCTTATTAGCGGGCATGACTACTGTCGTACTGACGCGCGGTGTTATGAAGTCAGGATTGCTTTTGGTGCGGGCTCAGTTTTATTACTTGACGCTGGATCTCAGGATTTCTGCAATCTCCTTGTGACCATTAGTCAGAGCCCAGTATAATGCAGTTCTGCCACCCGTGTCACTCAACATGGTGCTGGCACCCCTCTTCAAGAGCAGTTCCACCATATCTCTATTCCCTTTTGTGGCAGCCAGGATTAATGCAGTTTTCCCGTACTTATCCTGGGCATCAATGCGAGCACCCTTGTCGAGAAGAAACGTCGCCACAGCCAAGTGATCGTTTAAAGCAGCTAGATGCAGGGGCTCAGTACCGGCCTCCTCGGCGGAGAAGTTGGCCGAGCTCGTGTCTGTCACCAATTCTCTGAGCAGGGTTAGGTCACCAGCTTGGGCCGCCTGTAAGATTTCTTTGCCTTTTTGAGGATCGACCGGCTTGGTTGGCTCGGCCTTCAAGGACGAAAAGCGCCTCGAGGGTACTAGCACATTCTCAGCCTCGGCGAGTCGCTGTATAGCCTCATCCTTCAGCTCTAAAAGTTCGGCAGCCATTCTCTTCAGCTTTGCGTTTTCCGCCTGAATTCTGGCAATTTTGGTTTTGAGGGCTTTCCACTCACCTATCATCGTTGCCTGTTTTTTTGCACTCTGTGAGATCGAGACTGCCACTCTTTTGACTAGATCCAGGATCGTCCTTGCCGATGGCCAGCTTGAAGTCTTTGTTGCGGATTTCCTCGTGAGGTAAGAGCATCTCTCCTTTGATAACTCCAAGAATTCGAGCCGTGGATCGCTTTCGTCTGTGACCAGCATCCCCGACGTGATGCCCTGCCTGCGCATTAATTCCGTTCCTTGCGAATCCTTGAGAAAAACAAACTTAGAAAGGGGAATGTTCTCATCAAAGCGCTCTGCATCTTTGCAGAAGCCCCACACCTTATTGATAAGAGACGGGGAGACGGCACCAGCGAATAATGTAAGACGGTCAGGGCTGGTGGTGAATATATTTTCAGTGCGGATCATGCAGTGAAAGCGCAGAGCTGATTCATGGGGATCCAGAACCATGTCTGTGTGGATGGCCTGGGCAATGTCTTCGGAGATTTCGGCTACAGTTACGGTCGTGCCCTGATTATGAAGGACAAGGACGAGGGGCCCAAAAGAATCTTTTTCTGATTCGGGGACCGTGCGCCACATTGTGCCTGGAAGGGGGCCTTGCTTCAAAGCGTCTTGTTGCGCCAGTTGGCGCTCCCGGAGTGCTTGTGCTCGCTTTGCAACCGGATCATCGTCTGGAGACACGGCTCTCTTGAACTCCCGCACCTTTTGCTGACACGAAGTACAAAACTCCAGATGGGTGTGAATGACACTCCGAAGAGACTTGTCCTTCAAATTGCCGGTGGCCCACGCCTGCAGGAATTCATCAGGGGGGCAAGGATCGAGGATGTTTATGTCTCCGTCTAATTGGGTCATGTTCGTGAATCCACTTGCAGCCGCCACACTGATCTGCTGATTGTGCTACGAGTTCAAAAGCAGCCGTCTCCCTTTATCAAAGATATTTTTCCAATCGTTGTTTACCGTTTTGGCTGAACACCCAAGCACTTCCGCAATCTTCTCTATGGGCGTCTCATCCTCTTTCATTTCGAGAATCTTCAGTTCTCGTTCAGATAACCCCGCCATGAAGAGTTCGTGGGACTGCCTCGCAGCGAAGAGCTCTTCAGCTGAGCGCACCGAGTAGATCTCTCCCCATTGCCAATCTTCCTCAGGCTGGTCAGTCTCCTCATAAAGATCGGAGACCATCACGTTGCGGAATAGCGGGGGAGAAATCTTTGACACTATCACCGAGCAAATTTCGGAGGTCGAAAGAGCAGACCCATAAGTTTCCAAAACCATTCGTATGTAGCTGGGCAAGACCTCTGCATAATCAAATATCCCCTTGCCTCCCCGATTTCTCTGTATCCAGGGTAGTTCTGCTTTCAACTGCTCTAGATCTTTCTCAGGTGGTCTCTCTCGCCAATCATTGCCCCATTCTGCCAGCGTCCAACGATTGCAGATATCTTGGCCTGACTTGGATCGCGTCCTATAAGAGTTCAGAACTTTCTGGGATGCCAGCTTACGGAGGTGGTCGGTCACCTGGCGCCTCACGAGAGACATCTCAGGGGACTCCTCTTGCATCCTGGCCTCACGTGCAGCCTCAGAAGCCAGATTTTGCAGGGACCTTAGACAATAATCGCTCCGGCGACTCGGGTTTAAGGAAGCATTCTCCGCTTTTTGGACTATCCTGAATCTCTTATCCAGCCAATCTTGTGAGCACTCGAATAGAAGGTTTTGAAGCGCGTCCGAAGCTGCATCAAACTCGGTGGGCGCATCTCCGTCGAAAGACGCTATTGACCTCGAAACCTGCTCCCAATCTGAGATTGATACTTCGGTCGGTCCTTCCTTCAGGAGGTTGTAGTAGTTGATAGCAGGCATATCCGTCTTGAAGATGCGCTTTTGGAAATGGCCGCAGATTGCAGCTCTGAGATTTAAGAAAATAGCCCACAGCAGGGCATGCTTGCAAGAGGAATCTGGCATCGTGTCAATCTTACCTCCAGCCCCACGCAGAAGATTTACTGACCCCGCCACAGCATAATTTTTGATCATCAATTGATCACTCGGCGAAGTTGCCGTACAGCGGCAACTTCCAAGTCCTTGTTTTTATTACGATGGAGCCAAAAGACCTCCCTTCCCTGAAAAAAGGCGGACATATAAACGGGGTACAATTCTCGACAAGAACGCAATCCAAAAAAATAATTTATTTTTAATGAGTTGCGTTACGTTCTCGCGTCTCATTGTACCCAGTTACTTATTAGATGACGAAGGGCGCCCCTAGTAATCGCAGACTTGATGAGTCTGAAATCAAATCGAAAGTGAGGTTTTTATCATGCCTAGAATGCAGAAACAGCTTTCAACACAGTCGGAAGCAAACGAGGAGTTCGAAGGACAAGAAGTTCGTCCCCTGGCGGAGGAGCTTCACGGAGTGACTGAAGAGAGCTTGAGGGAAAATTTTCCCGAAAGCACTTTCCGCAAATTCTTTACTCCTGCTGAGGTATTGGAGCCTGAGGAAAACGATCTCCAGTACGAGGAGGACGAAGAAGACGGCAACGGCAAAGTGACCGAGGCTGAGGCACAACTCATGTCGGAGGAAGCTGTGAAGGCCGTGGTCCATAAGATCAATGAGATCGCCATAAGGACAGTAGAAAGCGGTGTCATGGAAATCGGAGAATACGTCCTTAGCGAGGTGTTCCATGACAAATTGGAGGACGTGCTCTCCCACAGCCCGTATAAGTCAGCCTCTTTGACACAGATCTGTGCTGACCCTGAGTTGATGGTTAATCGTCGTCGTCTGGGCACTTACGTGAAGGCTGCCGCCCTAAAGCAAGAGCTCCAGGCGAAGGATGTAGACTGTTCAAATCTGATGTTTTCACAACTTGCGGCTCTGTTAAAGATGAGTGACGTGGAGAAGAGACTCGAACTGGCCACAGAGGCCAATCAGGACGGCTTGTCGGCCCGAGCGATACTCGACAGAATCGAAGCAACCAAGAAGCGAAAGCTTGCAAACAAGACCGAGGAGCTTTTCAAGAAGCTGGCAGATCCCTTGGGTGTCCTGGGCGACGAGGACATCAAGGAGTTACTCAGTAATCCTCAGCGCCTGAAGGAAGAATTGAAATCGGAGGACAGATGGGACATGGTGAAAGTCATTGATAAGGCTGCGACGCAAATGGAAGAGTCCACGAACCTCTTCAAGGAAGCGAGGGTCCATTTGGTACGCATCGAATTAGGCGATCCGAAACCTGAAGCCGCATGAGCTCTCCTATCACGTGCTCCCTGTCATTTAGGGGGCACGTTCTAACCAAAATTGGCCCTTTTTCATATGTTGAAGTTGCCGCTGTACGGCAACTTCATTGTTCACTTCAAAAACGGTCCGAAAACGGCTCCGAAACCTCATCTCACGCACCCACCAATGAAGATCCAATCAAGAGCAGCGTATGGCGTTAAAGAGGATGGGAAATTTGCTAAAATTGTCTTGAGGGGCTCACCTGAGACTTCTGTGTAAGGTCCATCCAGAGTTGCTCCCCCAACATTTGGGGGACTGACTCCAACCCGGAATTCACCCCCTAACAGCCAGCATTCACACTATCTTGCCAAAGAGAAATTATACTCCCCGACATTTGAAACGACCCATCGGACATCACTTATAGCTGAGTTCTTCGCCATCCTCTCTCAAAATCTACCATTGCGCATAACAGAGGACGCGGGCGACAATCGAGAATATCGAGTCCACATGTAGATGACATGCTTAACTTTTTTGACGCATGAGAAAATTAAGGGGGCCAGGACCCCCTAAATGGGTCCCATCCAGGGTTTTCAGAATCTCTATAGGGGCTACCCCCACTTACCGCAGTCCCCATGCGGAAAAAGTCCCATTTTATGACGTTCCGACTAGAGCGAAAATACGTGAAATTGTAGGTCCGAGCGGGGAAATAGAGACCGTAGGTCTCTATAAAATCACATAAGGAATTGCAGAAAATCTAGTTCAGAGCTAATCAATCTCAGTATCCGTATTGCCCTGACATTCCATCACAAGCCCTTCTTTTTGGAACTGTTGCTCCAGGGAAGTCTCTGCCGCCTCCATACGTTCCGCAGCGGTTCGCAGCAGCGATTCAGTTCGTTGGCCGGACTCATTGATCCGACGCAGCAAACCGCTCATTCTCATGCCTCTGGCCTTGAACATGTCTTCGGTTTGTTTCAAGAAGCGGCCAACCACGCCAGAGTTGGGCGGAAGGACTGTTACTTCTCCGGTGGGCTGCACGGGAACCAGGTCCGCCACGTAGCGATTGCTCTCTCTTGCCTTGTCCATTTGATCCTCCCTTCCTTGTCTGTTGCTCACCAGTTCTTGCAGTTATCAAGAAACGGACATTGACCACACTGCCAATCAGCTTTCGGGAAGAAGACTTCCTTCTTGATCCCTTGCCACACGCTCTTGACTAGCCTTACAAACCGTTCTCGATCCGCGGGGCCGCGGGTGGTCTCGTATCGTATCAGCTCCGGATTTTGAGTCTTCAGGAGCACGTCGAGGCGGAAGCGGTTATCGCCGTTAAACCCGAGGGCCTGAGCCCCCAACGAATAGCAGGTCAACTGCAGGTTGGAATGGACGGTATTATCTGAATAGCGCTTGGAAGCCGTCTTCAGATCAATGACACTGACCGTTCCATCCGGCGCCAGCTCTACTGCATCAATCCAACCAACCAGTGGAGGAATACGTTTACCAAGATCCACTTCAAAGGGTTCCTCGATTCCGATGATCTGAACACTCGGATCGAATGCCTCGTGGAAGACATCCAGCATCAGTTTTGCCTTTGTCGTCAGTGTTTCCACGGCGTCATTGTGGAAGAAACGTATCGGTTGCTCCTTGGAATGGCTCTCCCACGCCTGACGGTAAACGTCATGAACCTGACTCGGGGATAGCTGGTCACCTTCCAGACAGCTCTGGTAGAAAGCCCCTATGGCTTCATGAATGCAGGAGCCGAAAACCAGTGCAGAGCTGACGAAAGGCGCCTCTATCTTATCGAGGTAGTGGAATTTGTATTTCAAAGGGCACGTCAGATACGTGTTGATCTGTGAATAGGACAGGTGGGATTTTTCCATAGATACGTTCATTTTTCCCCCCTCCTTCCATACAAACGCCTTGCCATGCGGTTACGTTGTCTCTTCAGCTTCCGGATTCTCTTTTTCAAGATGCTTTGTTCCGCTACGGACTTCCAAAAGATTCGAGCGAATCTGTACATAGTTCTCCCCTTTCACGTGGCGGAACCGGACACACCTATCCCGTCCCGCCCCTTTGATTTTTATTGGTTGTTCTTGTGTGGTTGGGTTTTATGCAGCGACTTGAGTCTGCAAGTTCCCGATCAACTGCGATGCGGATTCACGGGTGAGATCCTCAAAGCGGGAAACATCGTAGCGGGCGAGCATCTCTCCAATGTCTGACTCTTGATATTTTGCTCGCTTGGTCAGGGCGTAAAGGGCTCGACATTGCGCGTGGGTTGCCGTTCCAATGCCGCAACTTTGCGGTTTTGATCCTGTATCAGCCGCAGCGACACTTGGCGCTCCCGCTTCCTTTTTGCCGTTGCCATTGTCTTCAGGGAATGCGGGTGCAGGTTGTTTGTCGGCAGTTCGCAGCGGTTCAAGATCTCCTTCCGGTATGTGTGTGATCTCCTCTGCACCACAGAATTCGAGGCCAAATCCTGCAAACCTCAGGGCTCTTGCTATGCTTCTCGTTTCCGCCAGTTCAACAAGTGAGTCAGCAA
>JBKQMK010000185.1:0-9372 GCA_052146735.1 Desulfomonilaceae bacterium
AGAAAGCTGGGTGGGAAAGACATGATTTTAACGTACCATGTAACGTTGTAGCCTGTTCTGCAACGAACGGGTCGGGCAAGAAAAAGCAAGATCGTATCGAATCGGTCTGGGTCAAGTGCTGAATGGAGGTGGGATAGCAGGGTTTGCCGTTCGAGCCCCCTGCGCCCCACCCGGGAAATCAAGAGGTTAGCCATCAGGCTAGCCTTTTTTTTTGGGGGATAACTCAGGGATGACCTGAGTGCTAGGACATGCCTTTTGATATAGCAGGTCTGAGAGTTTACCTGTCCAAGGAACAATCAGTTTATCTAAGATAATAGATATGGCCAGCCCATTGCCCCGGCGTTGAAGCCTCCCTTCTACGGTCAGCACTTCAGAGGTCAAAATATCCTGTGCATAACGCTGTTGCGTTTTCTCGAATGCCACAAGATCCATCAATCCTGATTCGTCTTCGATGGTAATGAAAATGACTCTCTTACCCGACTTGGTAGGGGGCATGTGCACGATAACAAGAAGTCCTGATACACGCACTCGACTCCCGGAACGCAATCGACGCAGGTCTTTTGCCATGACAACCCTCTCAGCTCTTAAATCCGGTCTCAATGCGGCTAGAGGGTGCTTGTGACAAAAGACACTCATGGAAGTAGCCTCTATTAAAGCTCTGTCAGCGGCGTTATCCAATACCCTACTCTCACAGACACGCATGACAAACCTCCCGACTCAGGGTCCATTCGGCATCAAGACCATCCAGAGCGCCTGTAGCGGAGAGAATCTCTAATATCCTGTCAGGTGGAGAGAAACGATCCAAGAAATCTTGCACGCTGCTGAACAAACCCCTCTTTTCTCTCTCGGCAATTATCCTTCTGGATGTCTCCGGACCTACCCCAGCGATGACCGAAAGAGGGACCCTAATTCCAGCCCTTTCCACAGAGTATTCACGACTGCTCAAATTCACGTGAGGGCAATAGATGGGGATACCTCGCCGTCTCGCTTCATTCAATATCACCCATGCCGGATAGCTCCCCACATAACCGGCATTGAGCAACCCCACATAAAATGCCCGAGGATAATGAGCCTTCAGAAAAGCGCTCTGGTAGCAAATATGAGCAAAGCTTGCAGCGTGAGCCTTGCAAAAACCAAATGCAGCAAATGCCGCCACTCTCCTAAACACGCTCCCTGCCATACTTTGGCTATGCCCCTTTGCCATTGCTCCTTCAATAAACCTTTGTTTAAGTGAATTCATAAACTTGGAGCCACGGTCTCTGGTCATGGCGCGGCGAAACTTATCTGCATCCGAAAAGGAGAGTCCGGCAAAGGTATTGGCAATCCTGAGCACCTGCTCCTGATAGAGTATTACTCCATACGTTTCCCCAAGCACCGGCTCCAGATCAGGATGCGGGATTTGCACGCTCTCTTTTCCATTTCTTCTTCTTACGAAGTTTTCGACCATGTCACCTTCAACCGGACCGGGTCTGAAAAGGCTTATCTCAGCAATAAGGTCTCCGAAATGTGTCGGGAGCAGCCTGGCAACTAAATTTCTTTGACCAGGGGACTCTAACTGGAAGATCCCAACCGTATCAGTGCTTCGTAACAAGCCGTAAGTCTTGCCGTCATTCAGGGGGAGGCGTCCAAGATTTATCGAGACTCCCTGCCTCCAGAGCACTTGTAGAGCCTTTCTCAGGGCGGCGTGCATCCTGAGACCCAAAATGTCCATCTTCAATAATCCCAGGGCATCAATATCATCTTTGTCTAATTGCCCGACGGGTAACTCCTGTGGCGACAAGCCAACCGGAGTCCAGTCTTTAATATGCCCTGGGGTCAATAACACTCCTCCAAGGTGTGTGGAAGCTTGATGGGGGAGGCCAACCAGCCTTGCCGCCAGTTCTACAAGCCTCGATTCGTCTTTCAGTGGTGTATTTCGCAGTTCAGGTAATCGCTCCAAGGCGGTCTCAAGATTCCTACCTCTCAACGACCAAGGCAGGCAAGTAGCAAGACGGTCAATCTGGTGCAAAGGATACCCTAATGCTCGGGCTGTCAATCTCACGGCACTGCGGGCCTTGAAACTGAGAATTGTGGCAACCATGCAGGCTTGGCGGGGAAAACGATTCAACACATACCGTAAAACTTCATCCCGGCGTTCTGAATCAAAATCAATATCAATGTCCGGCATGTCTGCCCTGCCTTCATTCATGAATCTTTCAAAGAGCAAACCGTTCGCTATTGGATCTACTCCCCCTAGGGCAAGATGAACCACCAGACTTCCGGCGGCCGAGCCTCTGATACTGCTTTTGATCCCATTGTCTTTTGCAAAATCAATAATATCTCTGGCCAAAAGAAATAAATCAGCCATTTTGAGCCGACTTATCAATGCCAACTCATGGTCTAGCTGTCTTAGATACTCTACAGGCAGGGGCTGCAAGAGTTTGGCTGCTTCTCGGAAAGAGAGATTGATGAGATTAGCGGTAGCCTCTTCAGGCTTCTGAAGGGATGGAGGATGTAGCTTGCCAATGGGCAATGAGAATTCTTTGCAGAGAGATGTGACGTAAGCAGTATTCCGGATAGCCTCGGGATAAGGTATTTTTCGTCTCATCTCTTCTGATGAAGCGAGAAAGTATGTGTCATTAGGTAGAGGCCGAACTTTTCTGTGATGATGTTCTCTCTGTATCCCCACAAGCGTGCGGTGCAGAATATAGTCTTGAGGTTGGAGGTAGGTCACCTCATTGGTCGCTATAACAGAAATACTTAGGCTGGAAGCCAGTTTTGGCGTAATCTCCATCACGTGCAAGGCTGTCCGAACTTCATCATGAGACTGGCCGTGATTCTGGATTATCAAAAATAAGTGATCCGGATCGTGGAGCACTTCTTTTAATTCAAGAAGGGCAAACCTAGCCGCATCAAGCCTACCTCGTACAATATTGGATCGAATAAGAGACTCTCTACCGCCTGCAAGGCAGATAACTCCCTTTGACCAGTGGGCCAAATCTTGTTTGGTTATGAGGTTTGTGGGAGTTGTACCGCCGTCGATAGCAATTGATAGAAGGCGACAGAGGTTGCCATATCCCTTTAAGTCTTTTGCCAGAAGGGTGACAGATGAGCCATCCCATATGGAGACTTTCATACCGACAATGGGTTGAACTCCTGCCTCTATGGCCGCTTTATAGAAACGCACAGCGCCGTGAAGTCCGGTGTCTGTCAAGGCAACCGCCTTCTGACCCAAAGCAGTCACTCTCTGCACTAGCTGTTCCGGGGTAAATGTGCCCCATAGGAAGCTAAAGCTGCTCTGTACCTCTAATTGTACGAACGTATCCATTTCAGTTTCTCAGAACTTCTCTTCAGACAAGATTTTGTTACAAGGATCAGAGTTTAGGTCGGCGAATGACTCCTACTAATTTGCCGAGAATCTTCACTCGGAGCCGGTCTTTACCGCTGAAGCGCATTACCGGGTAAGATGGATTAGCAGGGTGAAGCTCGATGTCACCATTCTGCTGCCGAAAAATCTTCAAGGTTGCCTCTGGTTCCATGCCGTCCAGAAGAACCACTACAATCTCTCCGTTCTCTGCAAACTCCTGGGGTCTTATGATAGCCAAGTCACCATCACGAATGTACTCGTCTTTCATTGAATCACCGCTGACTTTAAGGGCAAACACCTCGTGACTGCCAAAAAGGTTCGGGTCAACCGGCAAGTGCTCTTCTGCGTCCTGTTGGGCCAGAATAGGAAAGCCAGCGGCGATTTTACCAATCAGGGGGACATACGTTGAAGGTTGTCGATTCGCTAACTGCCAGCGCCGGTTCTTGCCCGGATTTCTGGCCAAATATCCTTTTGTCTCCAGGATTCTTAAGGTCTTTAATAGACTCCCTGAAGAGGCCAGGCCGAGCCCCCGGCAAATCTCTCTCAATGATGGCGGACCGCCCTCTCTTGAGTGAAATACCTGAATAAACGTGAGAATTTCCTTTTGTCTTTCAGTGATCTCCATACCTTTATGATATAGAGCGTATGCTCTCCTTGCAAGAGAAAAATGACCCCATGAAAATAATTTTCTCTGACCTGCTCTCAACCAAAGGTCAGGATTCGTTTTCCATTCAGGCCGGGGTACCTATACTATTAGAAGCAAGTCAAATGACTGGAGGCCCTAATGTGTGGTCGTTTCGTCCTCATGACGGTGGGTAGTGCCCTGGCAGAGCATTTTCATGTTGCTGAAGAGCCGGATCTTGAGCCGAGATACAATATAGCGCCCACCCAAATGGTCGTTATCGTGAGGCGTGAAAAAGACCCGACTCGTCGAGAGTTGAAACTGGTCAAATGGGGCTTGATCCCATTTTGGTCTAAAGACCCCAAGATTGCTTCAAGGCTCATAAATGCTCGTGCAGAATCAGTAGCGGACAAGCCAGCATTTCGTGCGGCATTTAAGAGTCGTCGCTGTCTCGTACCCGCAGACGGCTTCTATGAATGGAAAAAAACAGGGGGGAAGAAGGAACCATACCTGTTTGGGCTCGCTGACGGCAAGCCCTTTGCATTTGCAGGACTATGGGAGCACTGGAAAGCCCCTGAAGGAGAAATCGTTGAGAGTTGCACAGTGATTACCACTGATGCGAACGATCTTCTTATGCCGATTCATGATCGGATGCCTGTAATACTGAAACCTGAAAATTATGACCTATGGCTCGATCCTCAAGCAAAAAATCCTGAAGAGTTGAAGGCATTGCTGAAGCCCTTTCAAGCCACGGATATGAAAGGTTATAGGGTCAGCGACAAGGTGAATAAGGCGGATCACGAGGGAGCTGAGCTCGTGAGTCCCGTTGACGACAGATAAGTCAGCCTCAGCGAAAACAGCTAGTGCAAGTGGAATTTCTGTTCATTGAGAAGATTTCTTGTTCTGGTGTCCAAATGGTGTCCGTCAGAAGCGAAAGTTCGTGGGGAACGTAGAAAGAAGGCCTGCCTGAAACCATGAAGGAGAGACTCCACAACGCCCCCTCAAGCTTCGTATAATCGATTTTGAGGGATTTTCTGACATGGGTAAGGAGACAGTATGGGTGATTTTGGCAGAATTGATTGATGAGGTAGGAAAGGTGTGGAATTCGTCCCTATTCTGACAAACCTTATGATATGATACCGTCCTACACCTCTTCAAAAAGGGGGGTTCCTATGGCGCAGAGAAAGATCAGCGCAAAGAAAATCTCGCCGGTGTCAAAGGCTGGATGGATGATACCGCTTTAATACAGAGGTGTGAGCTTGCGGAAAAGGGCCTGAAAAACCCGCAGGCCGCAAAGGCTAATCCAAGAACACTAGCGGAGAGGAGGAGGAACTTGGGAAAACGCCTGACAACCAAGATGGTCTGCTTGATGGGACTCCTAACAGTCGTCACTTCAACCTCATTTGCGCAAGATTCTTCGAGGGTTGCCATCAGACTCAATGGGGCGGCTATATCCTCGGACCAGGTTGAATTCTGGGCTAAGTCGTTTATGGAGGCCAACCCGGCATCTCGAATCGTAGTGACAGGGTCAAGTGCGGGGAAGGGTTTTGAGGCGTTCCTTGATAAAAATGCTGAGATAGTAATAGCTAGCCGTCCCATTTCTCCGCAGGAAGAAAAAAAGGCCGTGGAGCAAGGCATGAAGTTGGGGGAACGGTTAATAGGCTATTCAGGAATTGCCGTTATAACAAGTCCCAAAAATTCTGTGTCCGAACTCACCATGACACAGCTCAGAAAGATATTCTTGGGCGAATATACCAACTGGAAGGAAGTTGGAGGGCCAGACTCACCCATAAGGTGCTTCACAAGGCGTGTACCGGAGTCCGGTGCCGCATTGTTTTTCCAGGAAAAAGTACTTGAAAAACAACCCTATGGACCCACGACTACGGTGGCGGATAGCTGGGGGACCATTATTAAAGTCTGTGCAGCTGCAAATGATCTACCGATTGGAATAGCCTCTGTTATTCCTACTCTGGCCGCTGCCGATAAGATACGGGTGTTAGGGGTGAAGGAAGATGCGCATTCTAATGCAGTGAAAGCATCGGAAGAGACTCTCAAGAATAAGTCTTATCCGATCATCTTACCGTTCAGGTATTACTGGGATGAGAAAACGGTGAGTAATCAGGCTAAGCAGTTTATTGATTTTTGCGCAAGTAAGGGGCTTCCATCCCAGAATTAGCACATAGAAAAGTGATTGGACGGGCTTTCACTACTTTTTCCACTAAAGTAGCGGTCACGGACTGAGGAGGCGTGTCTAAGGTGAACAAGGGGGCACAGCGCAATCTCCATTCCATCGCTGCTCAAATTTTGCTCTCACCATTTCGGATCGAAACGGATCAATATGGACTGAAACGGATTAATCGGGATTGAAATCGTTTGGCTTTTGAGACAAATCGTTGATAACGTTATGGCCTTCTTCGGCCTTTCACGGCGGAGACAGGGGTTCAAATCCCCTTGGGGACGCCAACAATATTAGGGGGTTACTATCAACCCCCCATCTCATCACTTGGCATTTTGTACGCTGGAGCCATTGAATAGCCGGTCATGACTCTATAGACCCCCAAGAAAGAAATTGCCCCGCATGTTTCCATTCCGCAAGGCTCAATTCTGAAGGCCGCCCACCACGGGCTGAGTCGGGCAGGTTGGGCAGGTTGGAGTCGTTGGCGTCGTTGTAGGAGCTGCTCCAACTGGTGCAGTCCCATCGTCCAGACCGGTCGGAGTGGCTACTGAAACCGGGGTAGTAGCAGCGGTCGGATCGACTGAGGATGGTCCTCCAGGCGATGTATTGACAGCCTGCGGAGCTTCGTGGTGTTTTCTTATGCCTCTAACTTGGGTTTGAGCGTCCCCTTTAACCTGACCTGTCATTGGGTCGATCCTGATCGTCGAATTGTTCTGAATTGTCATAAAGGTCTCGGCAGCCATGCCCATGCTTGCGGTGGCCACCGTGATCAGGCCAATTAATGCAATAGTTTTCATTTCCTGAACTCCTGAACATATTTGACGGGAGGGCATCCCGACGTTTGGTATATAGCATAAATAACAAAGACATACAACATAAACTTAATGTAACATACTGTCTATAATGCCAACAGACTAATACTATAGATCCTTTCTGTAGGTCACGATTCCTGAGGATGAAAAAGTTGTGAGACTGCTCTCCATTTGAAGGTACAGACGGAAATTTTTCTCCTCATTCAACAATCCCCTGTGATATCCTACCGCCCTGACCTTCCCACAGAGAGGGCTTCCTATGGGCAAGAAAACCGTCAACGCTAAAGAGATCCTGGCCGATATCAAGGCGGGAATGAATAATGCTGCCCTCATGAAAAAATCAAACGGCTTCCGGAAGAGGAAAATGGAACCATGAAAAGGATGTGTTCTAGCGCTATTCTGCTTAGTGTCCTTCTCGCATGCTACTGTTTGTCATGGGCTGAGACGGCTAAAGAACTCCATACTAAGGGGGAAGAGGCTTATAAGGCCAAGAACTACCAAAAGGCAGTGGAATACTACACTGAAGCTCTGAAAATAGAACCCAAACGGTACGAGACACTCTACGGCAGGGGGGTTAATTACTACAAGCTTGCGGAATATGAGAAGGCGTTACAGGATTTTTCTCAGGTCAAGGACATAAAAGGAATAGATCACCATGCCTGGCATTATATTGGTCTCATCTACACCAAGGATGAAAACTATCCAAAAGCACTGTTTGCGTTCCAAAAGGCTGCCAATCTCCAGCCGAAGAATGTGCTCTATTCTTTGAATGCGGGCCGGACGGCTGCCAAAATGAAGGATTGGAAAGCCTCTGAACTCTTTTATGATCGAGCCCTCAAATTAGATCCAAAAAATGACGAGGCTTACCAAGGCGTTCGTTATGCGAGATGGGCCAACTCTAAAGAAAGTGAGAAAAAGGCCAAACAGGAAACTCTGGGCAGAGGGAAGCAGTTGCCAGCCCAAAAAGACCGGGATAGTAAGTCGGCACGAAACGCAGGAAGATGCGGTTCCTACTGTAAAAAAATATGCCGAAATGCTAAAGGCCCTTCCAATGGCAATACAGGTGGGACGATGGATAGAGTGAACGCTACAGGCTGTTATGAGGACTGCATGAAAAGGTGTACAATGAGAGACCATTAGAATCTGGAAGAGGGACAAAATGAGAAGGGAGCATTTGAAAATCTTCACGCCGTGCTAACCTCTGTCCAAGGAGGCTCCTATGGGCAAGAGAACCATCAGCGCAAAGGAAATCCTGCAAGACATCAAAACGGGGATGGATGATTCTGCCTTGATGGAGAATTATGGGCTATCGGAAAAGGGCCTGCAAAATGTCTTCAAGAAGCTTGTGACCCTCAAGGCCATCAGCTACTCTGAACTTTACGAGAGGTCTAAGTCGTACAGGGAGAGAATTGATCACATCAGGAAACGAAAGTCCCCAAGGGCCAACCTTACTATTCGTGTGCCCGTATATGAGCTTCAGAGCGGCGACAAGGGCATCCTGAGGGACATTTCGGAATACGGGCTGCGAGTAGCTGGAATTGAGGCCAGAGTCGGTGAAGCCAAGACATTTCAGATTCCTGTAAGTATGTACGTTGAATCCGATCCACTGTTGGTTCTGGCCGAGTGCAAATGGGTGGAGCTAAGACAAGGGGGCAAAGAATACTTTGTGGCCGGGTTTGAGATAACGGATGTGTCCGAGAGCGATAGCGAGGTACTTCAGAATTTCATCGGGTGGTTGTTATTCAGTAAATCAGGGGAATGGCAGACTGTAGGGTGAAAATCCGAATTCTATCCCTGCTCATTGCTCTCACCATTTCGGATCGAAACGGATCAATAAGGATTCATTCGGAGTGCGTGGGGTATTTGCAACCGGCTCCGAGACATGAGACGGCGAATTTGCGGGAAACACAAAAACCCATGTCCCGGTGACTTGTGAACCTTTCGGATCACTCACACCGGCTGCATGGGCCGTTGTGCAACAAACCTATTCTAATAATATGCACGCATTGGCGTCCGGTCAAGACCGATCAATCCACCGGGTCAAGTCCGAAGGCTGACTGAACTGCCTGCTCAGGAAACGCTATGGTAGTACGCAGATTTTCTGCAAAGGAAATTATTCAGGACATCCGATCAGGGATGGATGAGACAGTGCTTCGTAAGAAATACCAGCTCTCCCTGAAAGGCTTAGAAACTCTTTACCAGAAACTAATCGCAACCGGTCTTTTGGGGAACGACCTCCAGCTGATCCCTCGTAAGATCAACCTGCTGGCCATTCTCGCCGACATCCGTGCTGGGATGAGCCAGTCCGACCTCCTGAAAAAGTACGAACTGTCGGAGAGCATGCTTCGGCAGTTGAGCAAGAAGCTGCTCGCTGCAGAAGGGAAGAGACTTCCTATTGATGCTGAGACGATCATCA
>JBKQMK010000186.1:0-19182 GCA_052146735.1 Desulfomonilaceae bacterium
GCAGAAGTCTGCCCCGTGAAGGTCCCTCTTCCGAAACTGCTGGCTACACTGCGGGAAAAGAGGGTCAGAGACGGTTTCACGCCTGCTGCCGAACGTGCAGCCATGTCCGCACTCGCACTGGCTACCAGAGTCCCTGCCGTTTTCACTGTGGGTCAAATCGCCCTGCGGTTCGCTTGGCCTCTTTTGCAGGGAGCTGTAGCCAACGGCAGGTTCAGCGGAATCGCTCCACCGGCAAGAAAGAGCTTTCGACGGAGGATATCGTGATTAAAGATGATTTGGTAGCGCTTTTCTGCTCCAACGTCATCAGGGCCGGGGCTGGGGCGAGGAGAGTCACGGACGCTGATAAGCTTCAGGAAACGGTGTCAGAATTGATCGGTGGAGCTGGATCAGTGTATTGCCCGGGAGTTACCGAGACGGAAAAGGCTCTGGCGATTTCTCCGGAAACGCTCGTGGCCGATTACCTCGACGCGGAGGTGACTGTTAAGGAGGTTGCCGCCGGCATAGCGGAGACGGGGACCATCGTGTGTCTCAGCTCGAGCGGAAAAGCTTTGCAAGCAGGGGTTGTACCGTGGCATTACGTGGCCATTGTTTTGCGAGACAGAATCTTTACGGATTTCGACGAATTCTTTGCCCGGATGGGCGGCCCTCCGCCGACCAATATCACGTTTATCACAGGGCCGAGTCGGACCGGTGATATTGAGCTGACCCTCACTGTGGGCGTTCACGGCCCAGGTCGACTCGATGTAATCATTTTCTGATAGGAACCGGATGATTTGGAGGTTGACGAGGTCGGAGCATTGCATGAGTTTCTTATGTTACGCGCTTATTGCCCCAGCGGCAATGATCTTGGTTGGGGCTGTATGGCTCGCTTATCAACTCAAGAATCGTCCAAGCCTAGCACCCTACGCAGGTCTCGTACTGGCACCCGCTGACCGTAAGTCCACTGGGCTGCGGGTAACTTTTCTCGGTGTATCAACGCTACTGTTTGAAGACGGCGAAACCGCTATCCTCAGCGATGGATTTTTCACGCGGCCGCATAGGAGGAGCGTATTCTTGGGCAAAGTCACGCCCGACCGAGCACTGATTGCCAAATCCTTGGAGCGCTCTGGCATCAAGCACCTCGCTGCGGTGATCGTTACTCACTCCCACTATGATCACGCAATGGACTCCCCTGAAGTGGCGAAGCGTACTGGCGCTTTGGTGGTCGGCTCTGAATCGACCGCCAATATCGCCCGCGGTTGGGGGCTCACCGAGGACCGTATCCGCACGGTACGGGACAGCGAGAGTGTAAGTTTTGGGCGTTTTCAGGTCACATTGATTAGCTCGCGACATGCACCTACAGGCTTCACCGGGGGAGAAATTCGTGAGCCGCTGGTGCCACCTGTTCGGATAAACCGGTATCAAGAAGGTGGAATCTTTTCAGTGCTAATCAAGTACGATGAAAAAACGCTGCTGATACAAAGCAGCGCTGGTTTTGTCGAAGCCGCTCTGCGCGGTCGACGGGCCGATGCTGTCTTCCTAGCGGTAGGGGTTCTTGGAAAACAAGATGAAGCTTTTCAGCACGCTTACTGGCGTGAGATTGTAAAGACTGTTGGAGCGCGTCGTGTCATCCCGATTCACTGGGACGATTTCACGCTACCCCTTGAGCAGCCATTGGTACCGATACCATTTCCGTTCGACAATTTCGCCAAATCCATGGCGTTCGTCCTGGATCGTGGGCGCCAAGATGGTGTCGACGTGAAGTTCGCTCCTACGTGGACGAAAATTGATCCATTTGTCGGGCTCTGACGGTCCGCTTAGGGTTCCTTGCGGGTTCCATTCGACCATGTCACCGAACAGCCCTATACGTGCCGGCGTTCCCATTGAGGGCAGTGAGCTGAAGGAACTCTTGATTGCCGGCACTAATGGTTGTTTGTACCCTGGGAAGTTTTGCTTCCAGGCTGAGGTGTCTCAATGCTGATTCAACTGTTTGGTACATGCCTTGTCGATACGATGTTTCCCGAAACCGGTGAAGCGACGCTCCGACTGCTTCGACATTTCGGAGTGGATGTAAGATTTCCGGCAGGACAAACCTGTTGCGGCAAGCCTGCCGACAGCGGTGGGTACGTTCATGAATCCAGGATAGCAGCGAAACATTTTATTTCCGTTTTCGAAAAGACGGAAGGTCCCATTATCATCCCATCCGGCTCCTGCGCGTCTATGGTGAAGAATCACTATCCGGAGCTGTTTAAAGATGACAGTCAAATGCGGCAAAAGGCCGAGGTCGTAGCTGGCCGTACCTATGAGCTTAGCCAGTTCCTCGTCCATTTCCTGAAAGTCCATGAAATGAACCTGGCCGGAAAGGGTAGGATCACATACCACGCTTCCTGTCAACTCACTCGAGAGCTTGGCGTCAGAGAAGAGCCGCTTCTGCTCTTGCGATCACTGAAAGGAGCGGAATTCATTGAACTCCCTCACGTGGACCGCTGTTGCGGTTTTGGGGGCATTTTCATGGCAAAGATGCCGGAAATTTCCATGGCGCTCGCCGATGAGAAGTCGGAGAATATCATAAGCACCTGCGCTGATACGGTCACAGGCTGCGACCACGGTTGCCTGATGAATATCGCCGATGCGCTCCGGAGACAGGGTAGTGCCGT
Source organism: Desulfomonilaceae bacterium (assembly GCA_052146735.1). Classification (GTDB taxonomy): domain Bacteria; phylum Desulfobacterota; class Desulfomonilia; order Desulfomonilales; family Desulfomonilaceae; genus CAWBBA01. The sequence goes on from JBKQMK010000186.1 coordinate 2,637, forward strand.
CCAGGTCAAGCACATTGCGGCGGTTCTGGCGGAAGGTCTGACGTGAGCCCCACCAGCCGAGAGATGGCTTCATGACACAGGAAGAAATCATCTATTTGTTCATCAATAATGCCGCAGTAAGACTGTTTGAGCCACGCCCGGCAGGGACGCCGGGCCTACCGATTCTTTGCGATACCGCTACCGGAAACCGCCGAAACTTTCGAGAACCACTATATTATAAGCGCTACTCTCGGCAGCAAGAACGCTGCTGCACCCAGTGCGCGAGAGTTCCCAGACACCCGCCCGCCGGTCGCTTTCGGAATAGCCTCAAACCTTTCGCAGTATCAGACAGGCCAGGGGGGGAAGGACCAGGTTAAGGTATTGGTTGTGCCCGTGGTGCGGACCGTCTTCCGTAGGAACCAACCCCGCATTTCCTACGTTACTTCCACCGTAAAATAGCGAGTCGGAATTAATGACTTCGTGGAAAGTCCCTCGTTCCGGCACGCCGATGCGGTAGCCCTCTCTTGCTACGGGCGTGAAATTCAAAACACATATTAGATAACCATCCGGGCCTCGCCGGATATAGCTCAGCACGCTGCTAAGGTAATCGTTGCAGTCAATCCAGGAAAACCCGTCGGGCCTATCATCCCACGCCCACAGGGAACTATCGTGCAAATAGAGCCGCCCCAGGTCCTCCAGAAAGCGGGATGCTTGTTCATGCACGGGGTACTGCAGTAGCTCTAGCTCGAGCTTTGACTCGTGGTCCCATTCGTTCCATGTGGCGAGTTCGGAGCCCGCTATCAGAAGCTTCTTGCCCGTATGTGTATACATATAGCTGAAAAGGAGACGGAGGTTCGCAAATTTTTGCCAGTCATCACCCGGCATTTTTTTCAGTAGCGACCCTTTACCGTACACTACTTCGTCATGGGACAGTGGCAAGATGAAGTTTTCACTGTATGCATACATCATGGAAAAGGTCAGATCGTTGTGATGGAAGCTCCTATGTATCGCCTCTTTTGAAAAGTATTTGAGCGTATCGTGCATCCAGCCCATATCCCACTTGAATCCAAATCCAAGCCCGCCGAGATATGTTGGCGTCGTGACCCCCGTCCAGGCCGTTGACTCTTCTGCCACTGTAAAACAGCCGGGAAAGCGGCCGTAGACCATGGCATTGAACTCCTGGATAAATCGGATCGCATCGAGGTTTTCGTTTCCTCCAAAACGGTTGGGGATCCATTCTCCTTCTTCGCGGCTGTAGTCAAGGTAGATCATAGAAGCCACCGCATCAACCCTCAAGCCGTCGATATGATACTTATCAAGCCAGAACAGGGCGTTGCTCACCAGGAAATTTCGAACCTCATTCCTGGCATAATTGAAGATGAGCGTGCCCCAATCTTTGTGCTCTCCCTGGCGGGGATCTGAGTGCTCGTAGAGCGCTGTTCCATCAAAGAGACGAAGGCTGAAATCATCCCTTGGGAAATGGGCTGGAACCCAGTCCAGGATCACTCCCAAGCCGTTTTCATGAAGAACATCCACGAAGTACTTGAAATCATCCGGTGTGCCGAAGCGGCTCGTTGGAGCAAAATAGCCCGTGACTTGATACCCCCAGGAAGCATCGTAGGGATGTTCCATGATCGGCATTAGTTCCACGTGAGTGAACCCGTATTTTTTGACATGATTCACTAGGGGAAGAGCAACTTCGCGGTAGTTAGCCCACCGCTTCTCTTCTTCAGCGATTCGCATCCAGGAGCCTAGATGAACCTCGTAAATGTTCATTGGGCTGGTGAAGAGGTTCTTGGTTTTCCTCTCTTCCATCCACTGGCGATCTGCCCATTCATAGCAGTTCATGTCCCAAGTTATGGAGGCTGTCCCCGGTCTCAACTCCATTGCAAAGGCATAGGGGTCGGTTTTGATCCGGAGCTCCCCGGTCGATGTTTTGATCTCGTACTTGTACACTTCGCCAGGCCCACTGCCTGGAATAAACAGCTCCCATACTCCGGCACTGCCCATCGCCCTCATCGGGAAAAGACGTCCGTCCCAGTTGTTGAAATCGCCGATTACGCTGACCCTTTTGGCATTTGGGGCCCAAACGGCAAATGAGACCCCCTTCTCCCCTTCAAATTCTCTAGGGTGAGCCCCCAGTCGGTCGTAAAGGTTGTAATGCTTGCCTTCTCCAACGAAGTAGAGGTCCTGCTCGCCCAAAGTCGGCATGAAACGGTAAGGGGTGTCATGCTCCCATGTCGAAGCGTCGGGGAACGTGAAGGAAATTATGTGCTTAATAGGGAGTGACGCGTCAGGGAGAAAACGCCAGAACAGCCCCTTGGCCTCGGACGTTTTCATGGGAAGCCTTTCGGACCCAATCAGCAGGTCCGCGGCGACAGCATCAGGATGAAAAGCTCGTATGATGACACCCGATTGACCTTTTACTACCGCTGGATGAGCCCCAAGCACACTATGAGGGTCTGAGTGTTCCACGCGAACTATTCGCTCAACATCCTCCGGAACTATCCCTAACAGCAGCTCCTTTGAATACATTGGTTTTCCTTTTCAATGATTCAACCGGGCTTCAGGCGTGCAGCGAACCACGCTCCACCATCTTGCGCGGCTAAGACCCCTGCAATCCGGCGGCGGCCTTACCGCTCACCTTTTCACCGGATGTTCATGAGTCTATTTTATTGTACTCAGGAATATTCTCCGGCTTCACATAGAGTATTCTATTGCAATTGGGGCACAGAATTATCTCTACCTGCTTCAGTATCCGGATATTAAGCTGAGGCGGTATGGCCATGTGACATCCACTGCAAGAGCCGCCGTGTAATTCCACCACAGCATTGCCTCGCGCTTTCTTAACGGTCTGATATTTTTTCAGGAAATCCCGATCGACCCCCTCGGAGATTTTTTGCTGCGCGGCTGTCAGGGACACAAGGGCTTTACTGGCTTCAGCAGTAATAGTCTCTGTCTCCGCTTTCTTTTCCAGCAGGCTTTTTTCAAGGCCCTCGTATTCGTGGTCTCTTCGGTCCAAGGTCTTCTTGATAGCCTCTATCTCTGTCATGAATCCCAAGATCGTGTCTTCTATTTCACCCGCGACCTTCTTGCCGAGTTTGACCTCTCTTGACAGGGCATTATACTCCTTTTGGTTTTTTATGCTGAGAAGACGCCGTTCGGAGCGTTTTATTTTGTCCTGTTCCACAGCGAGATCCAGCTCCTTTTTCTGCAAATCCTTTTCAATGGACGTGAGCCTCTCCCGCGCCTCGGCAACCTCTCGCCGAATCACCACGAGGTTTCGGGCAATATCCTGAACCTCAAGCGGTAATCTAACGAGGTCACTTTGGTGCCGGTCTATCTCATCGTCTATTTGCTGGAGCTTTTCAAGAAGTAGTAGCTGATCTCTCAACGAAAAATCATCTTTAAGGGTTGCGTATCTCAATGAATGGCTCCTTCTCTAACCTACAGTTAATACAGGTTATTGCCAGGTCAAGCCTGGAGAATTCAGCTTTGAAAGCGGTACTCAAAAGGTCAACCGCGCCTTTTTCAAGCCCGTAATGACCCGCGTCAATCACAGGCATTCCCATTTCCAGTGCCTCGCGCGCAGCGTGGTAGCGAACGTCGCCGGTCACCATTACGTCGACGTTCTGGCGCAAGGCTTCCCCAAGGTAGCTCATCCCGCTGCCCGCAGCAAAAAAGAGTCTTCGCACCTCGACATCCTTTTCGGAGATTACTCTAACGTGAGAGATCTCCAGATCTTCCGCAATCTTGCGGGCCAATCCGAAAACTGTTGTAGGTACCGGAAGTCGGCCTACTCTGGAGCATCGCGCAGACAAAGATGTAGTGACGCTTTCCAGGCCGAGCTTGTCAGCCAGTTGATCGTTCAACCCACCGGCCGCTGCATCCAGGTTGGTGTGAAGGCTTAGAATATCCACGCCCATTCTTGCAGCGTCGAGCAGAGTCTTACCGAAAAGAGAATCGGTGACAATATTGCGCAAAGGCTCTAAGAGGACCGGATGATGAGTGACTAGAAGTTCACAAGACGAAGCGGCTGCAAATTTCACCGTCTGCGGGGTAGCATCGAGGCTGAAGGCGATTGACTTGACCCGGCGATTCGGATCTCCGATCTGGATGCCGCAATTGTCCCACGGCTCCGCGATCTCAAAAGGAAAGAGGCGGTTCGCGATCTCAACTATGTCCGATAAACATTGGCCCATCGCTGCTGTCATGTGCCTCTCTCGTTCTGAGAAACGCACCGCTCAATACTTGTGTACAGCGTATAACGACTCGTTCGCGCTATCCGCATTCGTTCGTTACTTAGCCAAGACCGAGATACTCGAAAATAAGCGGGATTGGCCGACCGATTCCCGTTATGAACTCGGGAACCCGTATCCCCAATTGTCAAGTGGCAGGTTTTCCGTCCCTCAAAAAGATCACGGGGAGCTTGGTCGAGCTCCCCGTGATGAAAATCCAGGTGCGGTTGGAAAACCCGTGGTGGTTTCATGAGCAATCTCTCGTAAGAAATGGTGGGCCCACCTGGACTCGAACCAGGGACCAACCGGTTATGAGCCGGTGGCTCTACCAGCTGAGCTATGGGCCCAAGCTTCTTCAGCAACGATTGATGATAATAGTTACCTTCAGAGCTGTCAAGGCTCCCAGGCGCTAGTAGCCCCACCCTCGGCGATACATCTGCATATAGTTTTGCCACTGATTATTGACGCTCTGGCGGTAAGGGTCTTGATCCCGCATAGTTTCCACATAAGGAAGCGCCGTATCTTTGCCCTCCACCTCGCTAACCTCTGAAAGGGCTATGGCGGCCTTCTCAACGAATGCCTGCCTCTTCTTCATCAAGTTCTTGACATCTTTGTCTTTCGACCTTCGACCGTTTTCCGCACAGCGCTGGAGTTCGGCAAAAGCACGCTCCTCCAGGTCCAGGACGCTACGACATTCTTTCCTCTTGCCATTTAGCATCTCTTCCTTGATCTGAATGGCCTCAGAGATCTGTCTGGCAATCGTCTTCCCCTCTGTCCTGTCAACAATAGGACGTTGTGTGAGTCGTTCCAGCGATGTCTGTTGAATGGTCGAATAATCCTGTATTTTGTCCCTCAGTTCCTGAAAGAGTTGTTCCCACCGCATCTGTGCCGAAGAGCAGTCGCCGTCTTGCGAAAGGCAAGGGGAGCTCAGTGTCGCGAGCAAAATAAATGAAAAAACGAGGACAAAGGGCACTGAGAGTCTATTCAGAACGCGTCTGTCATGCACGTGCAATGTCTCCTTTCACCAAAGTGTCCCGCAATGGCACCGTGAATGAACAACCGACATTAATTCCGCTTATTATATTAGATCCTTTCACGAAAAAAGGCCAGCCAATTGTTACTGCTCTAGCGTCGGCCTTTCGTTGCCAGCGGTCCACTTTGCAAGCTCTTGATCCTCTGGCATAAATCATGTGTTACCTTAAGGATTTTGAATACCTAACTCCTCTCCCAATTTTTTGTAGAGTTTAGGAAATTCCGGCTGAAAGTTTTGGTAAAACGTTACGGGGTAACGTGCGCCGATCTTCTTTCCCGCCTCCTTAAGACCCTGAACCAGAAGTTCCAGGCCGTTACCGGGCAGAGCGAAGACTAGTTCGTCATCCTGGGTCATGGAAAAAATCCGGTCCCCGTTTCCAGGAATTACTACTCTCGGAGCACCATTTTTGAAGGGCGCGATCAAGTACTCGCTACACTCTATCTTTCCTCCAAAGTTGCCGGAGATGCGCTTCCCTTCGTGGTACACCCATCCCTGAATCATGCGCATCACCTGCGCAGGGTTCCCGTAGATTACTATCGTGTCCGGATCATAGGAGCTTCCACCCAGCGGCGCCAACAGAAGCGCTTCATATTCGCCGCGTTCGAGAAAAGTCATGCAAAGAGGTTCCTGCCGAGCCGCATCCTGGTCTTTTAGGAGGCTCGCGTCACACATAAGTTTCCCTAACGTAGTCCTCTGATCAGAAGCACGAGTGAGTCCAAAGGTTATCATGGCAGGCACACAGATCAGGTCTTCCCTGGTAAGTCCCATAGTCCATCCGTAGACCCGCGCCATAGTTACCGCCTGACAGATAGTAATCCGTTTACCGAGAGCCGCTGAAGGCTGTCGTGTCTTCTCCGGAAAGGCGGCCTCTTTCAAAAATTTTGCAGCCAAAGGCAAAGTCCTGAGCCGCAGATCATTGCTTATGAACTCCGCCGCTTCTTGACGACTCTTCTGATCCATCGTGATTCTACTCCCTTCAAGAGTTTCAGGAAGACCTGTCTCATTGATGACGGACAGACTCATCACGGATAGGGCAGTAATTTTGCCCGCTCGACCTCGGACGGTTCGAGCATTATGCCTCAACAACTGACGATTACGTTGCCCCGTGGGATTGCAGGATCCTGACAATCTGCATATGCCCCGTTGAGGTAGCCCACATTAAGGCTGTCCAGCCGTTTCTGTCCTTGGCGTCGACATCAGTTCCTTTGTCCAGCAGCAATTTGACTACGTCCAAATGAAATTCAGACGAAGCAATAATCAAAGCCGTGGCCCCATACTGATCCCTAGCCTCGAGATCGGCGCCTTTCTCCAGCAACAGATTCACCACCTCCAAGTATCCCCGGCGGCAGGCCCGCATCAAAGGGGTCCAACCGTAGTCATCCTTGACATTAACGTTCGCCCCGGCATCAAGGAGAAGCCGCACCACCTCTAGGTGGCCTCTTCTGCAACCCTTCATTAAGGAGGTGGCGCCGTACTGATCTCTATGCTCAGGGTCTGCTCCTCGCTCCAAAAGCAGTTTAACTACATTGGCGTAGCCCATGGAGGAAGACCAGAGCAGCGCCGTCCAATGCGACGCGGTCCTGGCATTAACGTCGGCCCCCTTATTTATCAGTTCCCGCACCATGTCGCTCCGGCCTTCGGAAGAAGCCAAAATTAGCGGCGTATAACCATATTCATCTCTGGTATTGGGGTCCGCTCCTTTGGCCAACAAACTGTTCACTTGGTTCAGGTTTCCTGCTGCAGCCGCGCTCAAAAGTTTGTCGTTCATAGCTCAAGTCGCTCCACGGGTTGTAGATCATCAACAGAACTTGAAAGGAGATGTGCGGACAAGTCAACGGCTATGACATGCATACGTTGGGGTCCAGCCTCAGGGTCGCGATCCTTATCTTGGCGCTCTGATGCTCTTACTTCTTAGCTCGCGCTTTCAACATATCGATCACGTTAGTGTGGCGCATGGAAGTGGCCCACATGAGGGCTGTCCAACTGTTCCGGTCGCGGGCGCTGGGGTCTGCTCCCCGGGTCAAAAGCTCCCGGACCACCTCAGCGTGGCCTTCAGATGCGGCCATAATCAGTGCGGTGGCCCCGTACTGGTCGGCATCCTCTATATTTGCCCCTCGGTCCAGGAGAAGTTTCACCACATCGAGGTAACCTCTCCGCGAGGCCCTCATCAGAGCTGTCCAGCCGAATTCGTCCTCAGCATTAACGTTGGCGCCGGCATCCAAAAGATGTTTTACGACTTCGGCAAACCCCCGTCGTGAGGCCTTCATTAAGGCACTGGCGCCGTATTGGTCCCTTGCGTCGGGTTCGGCTCCGGCATCCAAAAGCAACTTCACTGCTTCCGGGAACCCCATGGACCCTGCCCACATGAGCGCGGTCCAGCCAAACGAATCCTTTGTGTTAGAGTCGGCCCCGTGCTCCAGGAGTCTCTTTAGTTCTCCCAGGTCTCCGGATGTGGCCGCATTCAACAGCTTTTCTCTCATGATCCCGCTCTCCTAACCATAATAAGTAAATGACAGCCATTGTCATTCTTATAACATTGTTTTTCTGCTTGCAGGGAAGATAATTTAGGATCTTGAGGAACGGTCACTCTCATGCTGAGGGTTCCCGTGAACGCGTGTTCAGGGAAGGAAACATTGTTGGTATACACAATCAGCTGGCCGAAATTCTCCGTACAGACCGCTGATGGCAAACATGGAGTGAGACGTCGATCACATTAAGCCCGTCATTTGTCGTGGTTGGAGGCGATTCAGCGTTACGAGGGAGGCACCGAAGAAGCCCCGAATGGTTCTTTCGCATCGCACGACGCTCGGGCAAAAGAACCTTCCGGTGAGTCGATTGGCAACGGATGGGCGCCTCCTAAAGCGGGTTGGCCCATTCGTTCCGAACCATTTCGGCTCGCTGTAATTGTCTAACAGTTATCGGATGGGTTTGACGATGCGCTTTAACGCCATCGCGATCCCTTGCTTCCTCCACCACCACCGCCTTGCCTATCAGGACGATCGGTGCGCGGCCGTGCTTCGTTCACTTTAAGGCTGCGGCCCATGAAGTCCTTTGCATCCAACTCCTGAATGGCACGGAGCCCCTCTTCACGTTCCGGCATCTTAACAAAACCGAATCCTCTGGGGCGCCCGGTGAACTTGTCCGATATTATGGTGGCAGATTCCACCTGTCCAAAGCCTTCGAAAAGTTCCTTGAGCTGGTCCTCCCCTGTGTCGAAGGATAGGTTGCCCACATAAATGTTGATTGCCGCCACTGTTCTGCTCCTTTTCTTAGAAAAGTACCCCTGTTGAAAAGGCAAGAGTACGTTGGTAGGAGGGGATTTCCATTGCGCCGGTGGGGAAACTGAACGTAACGAACATAGGTGAAGGCACGAGCGTTTTCGTCCTACAATCCTGATTCTTGCTTCACGCCCGTCCTCCTGATTGGCCGGGAGGGAAAGACAAGACAGATTTTGAGGCTATTTTATAATTTAGGCCGGTCCGGTTGTCAAGATTTTTAATCAGGCCGTGTCTCAAGTAATTCAGGACTTGCCATGCAGTTCGTTTCTTTTTGATTTTTGAGATCTCTGTGGTAGGGTCCCATCTTTCATGGAGCGGGGAGGTCCTGCTGAAGAAGTTATACCTTGAAGAGGCTTTGATGAAGCCGTTTCCCTTGCTCATGAAAGAAAAACTGCCGGATCGGCAAGAAATTGCTCGATCAAGTACAAAGTCTGAAAGTTAGGTCTGATGAGGTATTTTTTATTCTCTTTGTTAGTTGTCGTTACGGCGACTTCGGTAAACGCCAAAAGTATAGAAGAACATGTTTTGGTTCATTACAAATTAGTGTGCGATCAATTGCAAGAGCGAGGCTTCCAGGGCCCATTCGCAAAAGAGGTGGCAAAATTCGCTCTTATTAGGCAAGTTATCGAAGACGGTCAGACGAGAGACCATTCCGTAAGTATAGTCGGCATGTCGCCGGGGGGCACAAATGCTGAAGTCTTGGATGAACTCGGTCTCGAGATGGGCAAATCAAATTGCGATGGACTCTCCTTGCAGAGGTTGACCTCAAGCGAAGGAGAGACATTCTATTGCATAAAAGGACCGCATGCCAACGTCTGTTCTGCCATAGCAATCACGCTCCTTTGGGACAAGTACGTGAACGGGGCCCAGAAAGAGCGATTCACACCGTCGGAGGTTCAGGTCTGGAACAAGTCTAAAGCAATATCTCAGAGGATAGCAGCCAAAAGGGCTACAAAAGAAGAGGTTGCAGCATACGAAGGTGAACTCGCGGCTCCTCGGAGAAAAATCATCGAGAAAGCCAACAGGATCTATAGCCCTACTGCGGCACATACGATCACGAAAATCGTCAAGGACATGGATCCACTCTTCGACTTTGTAAGGTTCTAACCGCGCGGTAAGAGTTCGGGTCAAGCGGTTGTCAAGGAATGCCAAAATGAAACCTATACCCAATCCGTACAGAACAGGACAGTGTTTTTTCTGCGGGCATGACAATCCGATAGGTTTGAAGTTGACGTTTTACGAAACTGAAACGGAACCCAGAGAAGTGGTCTTGCATTGGAAAGCCTCTCCGACCTTTTCCGGCTTCGGCAAGATACTCCACGGAGGAATCCAGAGCGGCCTCTTCGATGAGATTATGGGGTGGGCGACGGTTCAATTCACTCAGGAGGCGGGAGTAACAACAGGACTCCAGATCCAGTTTCTCAAACCGGTCTATGTGGGGCAGGAAATCGAGGTGCGCTGTCGCATCGAATCACAAGGAGGCCCTAAAATTCATTTGGCCGCGGAAATCAGAAACGAAGTCGGAGAAATCTGCACCCGAGCCACTGGCACTTATCTTCTTATGGACGGGGAGAAATTCGACCACCTCGTGGACAACAGTTAGCCGTCGCGGACGGCCAGAGACGCCGGTCTCTGCTATTGGGTCGGAAGCGACGGGCAGTGATGCCCGTCGTGGTCCTGCCCACTTGTTTTCGTGGGAATGCGCTTTCAAGCAAGTAGACCTTGATCGCAGAAGTGGGCGCTGTTTTGGGCTGATCTCCTGGGCTACGAGCGCTACCCACCGTGTCGCCGACTGAAATCACACGATTGGAACGAGGTGTTCCTTCATAAAAAAACTGATCCCGTTTGATTAATAATTTTACGAAGATCTATGCCACTTTGAGTCAAGACTCATAAATCTCCCTCTTATTCTCCCTATGATCGACCATGTACAGCATTTTGGCCGCTGCTCTGAGTTCTTCCTTCAATAGCGGTAGGGCATCACGGTCAATGTCAAATGACCTGATATAGACATTCCGGAGACCTTCGGGTGCTTTTTCGTAAGAACTCAGAATGCTGACCAGCCTGCCATTGTACCTGCGTATTATGTCTGTAACTTCTTTGATGGAACCGGGGTGATCCTCGAGAACAAAACCGAACTGGAGGCCTCTCTTGGTTAGGCCGCTCAAGGATATCATTACCTTGAACAGGTCGTTCTTCGTTATGATACCCTGTATCTCTCCTTTTTGATCGACCACGGGTGCGCCGGAAATACCATTGGTGAGAAGCACTTCCGCGGCCTCTTCAACGGTATAATCCAGAGGTATCGTAATTGGGTATCGGCTCATTATGGCCCCAACTTCCAGGCGAGACAGATGATACATGATCTGTTGGATGTCAAGCAGCGTAGCATCAGAGGGAGAGGCACGTTTCAGATCTCGATCGGTTACTATTCCGACCAGCTTACCTTCTTCCAGGACAGGCATGATGCTGATGTGATGCTCCATCGAAACATTGATGGCGTCTTGCATGGTATCATTAACATTAAGAGTGATGACATTCTTGCTCATCCAGTCTTTGACCAACATATCGCCTCCTCTTTAACAGGATTCACTGTCTCTTGCCCTGTCACAGCCCAAAAGTCCGATCACCGCCAAAAGCCTGCCGTATCATACATACTACGGCAGCGATCTAGCAAGGGGGATATCGGCTTTCCCGATTTTTGGCCTCACGGAAAGTACGGGGCAATGGGCTGTCCGGACTACATTTTCCGCCGTGCTTCCGAGGATCAGATGTCTGACTCCTGTCCAGCCGTGAGTTCCCATGATGATGAGATCCACCGACTCTTCATCCGCAAAGCGAATGATCTCCTCTGCCGGAGACCCCGCACAGGAGTGCGCCTGGACTTTGGCAAGCACTTTCCTGCACTCATCGACAATTGACTCCAACTCCTCCTGCACGCCTTCCTCGATATTTTTTTGAATCAAAGCCATGTCCACGGGAACCCTGTCAGCAAAAGTGGGATAACCGAAGAAGCGGGAATTGACTACGTGGAGAATCGCGAGCTCGGCCTTGAAGGCCTTAGCCCATTCGACGGCACACTGGCGAGCGGGCAGCGAGTTTTCAGAAAAATCAGTACACACCAGAATTTTTTTTGGTATCACCTTTCAACCCTCCTTTGGCAGCATTAAAGCCCTCTCCAAAAGAGGAAACGCCTTACGGCTTTAGAGTGAGTTGGCGCGACAGCGACTCGGCGTCTCACGTGCATCATCTCCATCCTCTTTTGACAAGGTGTTTTCAAAGTAGGGGCACGGCCGGCGTGCCCCTACGACGGACGATGCGCCTGGCTTGGATGACGCATCAAGGGGAACGGGAATTTCAGAGGGCTTGAAGGAACGCGAAAGATGTATTTCAGCTACCTGAAAGAGCAACTTCCATGCCAGCTTATATTCGGCGCGCCTGACCCGCCTAATTCCCAGAAAATAAAGACTATTCTCTTCTATAGACAATTCGTTCTTACCGGCTGCAGCGTCGAGCGCTGTCAGTTTTTTTTACATTGTGTAAAACCCGATTGCCTGTGCACAGGCCACCAAGTCTGCAAGCTTAATGGTTGCAGTGGCCTATGAATATTCACTGTTTGGAAATTCAGTTCACTGACAAACCTGGCAGCTTTGGGATCCGGCGGAATCAAGTCGGTCCCCTTTAAACCTCGAATCCAAACTCAGGCCCCATCAACCGTGTCAATTCCTGTTTCGTACTACTGGCTCCAACAAGTTTTCTACGGGCGCGTTGTCATCGGTTAAGATACGGCCGCGGCACTTTCCTGCAAGTTCCTTCATGTTGTCGTTAGTCAGCAACGAGCCCGGGAAATCGGTCTGGTGCCCCGGCTGCCAATCGGAGACCTCGATGGGTCTCATGGTAGCCGCAAGCACAAACGTCTCCCGTCCATCCTCCACGCCTCCTTCTTTGGTACAGAACACGTAAACGTGCTTGAAAGTCTTCTCGAGGGTAAGCACGTACGCTCCGAGAAGCCTCCCGAACCTCCAGTCGTCGATGAGATTCACCAGATAAACGCCATCCGGCGTGAGATGGCGGCCGACTTTTTCGTTGAACTCGAGCGTAGTCAAATGAAACGGCACTGACAGGTCATTAAACGCATCGCCCACAACCAAGTCGTAACGGGTGTCTACGGCCAGGTCGTCCACGACCTTCCTGGCATCTGCGGGAAAAGAATGGATGGGTGTGTCGCGGGGCAACCCCAGGACCTTGTAGTTGACTTCAACCACCAGGGGATCGATCTCGGCCACGTCTATTCTCGATCCCGGCCATTCGTGCAATAGCCAGCGCGGAAATGTATAGCTTCCTCCGCCGATGAAGAACGCTGAGACGGTTTTCCTGTCCCCGACGAACCTGCGCACGACTTCACGATAAAGGCGTTCGTAGTGATATTCGAGATGCCCTGGATCATCGACATCGACATAGCCGTGGATAAGATAGTCGAGTTGAAGCATTCTAACCCACCGGGAAGAGTCTATGTCACTTATTCGTTCCTCGACGTTGATGAATTGATAATTGCTATCCATGCAGAAAAGACTCGTGGGGTCCTCCCTCAAGCCCAAGGTTTCAGCAGTGTCTTCTATTCTTCCCGCCGGGCCTGCCGGAAGCTGCGAAAGAATCAGGAGACACGCGAGCACCACGGCTTCGAACGCTGCCAACACGCGTAGCGGCCCAAGCACCACGGCCATCATGGCCAGTGAGAGCGACACCGACAGGACGACCCCTTTGGAACCGAGAGCAGAGATCAGCCAGAAGCCGGTGACAAAGGTGCCGGCTATGCTTCCGACTGCTCCCCAGGCATATACCGACCCGATGGATTTGCCAATGGCGTCCCCGCGCTCTACTGCCATTTTTGCGGCGGCAGGGCTGATCGTACCCAGTGCCAAGGCAGGCAAGACAAAGATCGCCAGCACCGTAAGAAACGTGCGCAGTGGCCACATCATGTCATGCAGCAGATAAGATTCCGAGAAGAAATGGTTCAGGGGAAGTACACTTAGACACACGATCGAAGCACAGAGAAAGAGAGGGCCAAGGAGTTTTTCCGGCCGCAAGCGGTCGGCCAGCCGGCCGCCCAGGTAATTGCCGACACTCATTCCCGCGAGAATGACACCAATTATGCTCGTCCACGTGTACAGGGAATTTCCAAGGTGCCGAGCGATCAATCGGCCGGCTACCAGTTCCACAACCATCATAAAGGCGGAACTGAAAAAAACTATGACGTGGGGCGCATAGCGCCAACCTCTTTCTTCAGGCTCATCCACATTTTCACCCGTGCCCGTATGGTTCGGACGGATTATACCTGTAGTATCAGCCGATATCTACCTCGCCGCGAAAAGATACATCAGGACAGGGTGTTACGGGCTGGAATCCGAGTCGGTGACGGAAAAATAATGCTTGACACTGAAACTCATGGGTGTACTATTTTTGAAACGCCAACGTGCAGAGCGTCTTTCGATCTGTTGGGCGGTGGAGCCCGGCTGCAGGAGCGCATGCGCTGGCTGAGGGTTTTTCGCCCTCGCTGTGCCACCGGAAAGCGACCCACCCAAACCTCATCCAAAGTCTAATGCGGTTCACCTTACCCGGCGAACGAATTTCGAAATCTTCGCGTAATATAGTCTTCCGGCGCCAATTTAGGTCGCTGGCGACCTGAACGAGCTGATAGACAGAAGACAGGGGTCAGATCATGAACGCAGTCTACGTCATCATCCTAGGCTTTCTGATAGCCTACATCGGCTATCGCTTTTACGCAAAATACGTCGACGCCAAGATCATTCAAGCTGACGCGAAAAGGGCGACACCGGCCAAGATGTACATGGATGGTGTGGAGTTCATGCCCACCAGCAAAAACGTCCTTTACGGGTATCAATTCAAATCGATTGCCGGAGCTGCTCCTATCATAGGGCCTATCCTCGCCCTCCAGTGGGGATGGCTGCCTGCCCTGATCTGGGTTCTGGCGGGGACGCTATTCATCGGCTGGGTGCACGACTATTCCAGCATGATGATATCTGTGAGACACGAAGGGCAGTCGTTTGGAGCATTGAGCCACCGATTAATTTCCCCGAGGGCAAGAGTTATCCTTCTTTCCTTTATATACTTCTATTTGCTGCTCATCGTGGGAGCATTCGGAAATATCGTGGTGAACACCGCGGCAAACCTGAAATCTGCTCCCATGGCATGGCTCTTCCTAACCATAGCCGGGGTTCTGGCCGGTCAGATGATCTATCGCTGGAAGCGTGACATAATTCTGACAACTGTAGTGACGGTTCTCATAGCTCTGCTGGGTGTGGTTGTGGGAACTCTGGTTCCTTCCGACAGCATTCTCGGAGCTGCTGTGTCCGGCAACAGGTGGATTTGGGCGATAGCCGCTTTCGTGTTCTGCTACTTTGCATCAGTCCTACCGATCTGGAGATTTGCACTGCCTATCAACTACGTAGCAGCGTATATCGTGTTCATCGGCCTCTTCTTCGGTATAATCGGGGTGTTCGTGGCTCATCCGAATATGGTTCAGCCTGCGTACACTCAGTACTGGATCCCCATCGGACCACTGTGGCCAATGTTGTTCGTCACCATAGCGTGTGGGGCAATCTCTGGGTGGCATAGCATAGTGTCGAGTTCAGGAACGGCCCGCCAGCTCGAGAGCGAGTTGGATGCTCGGCCAGTTGGAGCCGGAGTGATGTTCCTGGAGATGATGCTGGCGCTCTTTGCCATTGTCATTGCAGGTACGGTTGTCGTATCTGCGGGCGGCTATGCCGAGGCCCTGAAAATCGGTCCCGCCGGTATATTCTCTCAAGGTGTGGGCAGGTTTCTAAGCGTGGTGGGACTGCCTGTACAATACGGAGTTGCTTACGGAAGCGTAATGATGATCCTCTTGGCCATCACCATCATGCAACTCGTGGTTCGCTTCATGAGGGTAGCCACGTCGGAGCTGCTGGGAAACGCGAGCCCGGTCTTCAAGAATATCCATGTCGGCACAGTGATAGCCAGCATCCTCGGGATCCTTCTTGTTATGACCGGCTGGTGGCAGTATTTGTGGGTCCTCTTCGGCGGTGCAAACCAATTGATGGCGTCACTGGCGTTGCTCCTGGTATCGGCCTGGCTGGTATCTGAAGGCAAGTCAGCGGCATTTGCCTTTTATCCCATGATCTTCATGTTCATCACGACGATTGCCGCCTTGATCTTCACTTCGTACAATCTCCTGGCGAAGGTCCTTTCCGGCGCGGTGAAAGGGGAGGCGCTTATTGGGAACACCTTGATGGGGATCGTCGGTTTCTTCCTTGTCGTGGCCGCGCTGATACTGGCCTGGGAGGGATACAAGGCTTTCCGCAGGTTCCGGGAAATAAGAGCCCAGGCGGCTCCTTCCAGAGCGTAGAGATAGGTATTCTGAAATAAATCCTGTGCGGGAGGACTCTTCATGAACAAGAGTCCCCTCCTGCACAGATTTTTCATTCAAGAACTTCCCCTTCCAGCTTGTGGGCAACGTCGAGTCGTGGCTTCGGCGGGGGTTGAAATCACTGAGATGAAACGATGGCCGTCAAGCTTTTTCGGCCCATCAATCGGAGAAACGTATGTCGGAAAAAGAAAAGAAAAAATCGGGATTCTTTCAAGGAGTCAAAGAGTTTGTCTATGGGGTGGCCGCTCATGACTCCGCGCGATTTGCTCTCAAGACAAGGGCCAGCATGGAACATCTCTTCATCCTCATTACCATGGGAGACATGCTGGGCGTCCCCATATTACCTCCGTACTATTCCCTCAGGCTTCTCCCCTATGTGGTGCCTCAAATCTCCACGTGGAAGCGCAGAATGCTGAGGGAGAAAGACTTGACCGACGCCCTCGCCTGACAACGAATTGGTTGCTGACCGCATTTTTCACGGACCGATGGATGGGCTCGTAAAGAGAGCGGACAGCGGACGGCGAAATGGGAACAACAACCTAGAGCAAGAAGGGACTTATCCGCATGTCTTTAACCAAGATCTTCGAACAAT
>JBKQMK010000187.1:0-3798 GCA_052146735.1 Desulfomonilaceae bacterium
GGGGTTCCTCTGTTTTCTCCCATATACTATGTACCCCAAGCCGATGGAACCAAGAATCACTCCGGCATAGAGCGTTGTTGCATCCACCGATTCTTTGCCTCCTCCCTGATGATTGCCCCCTGAGCGCCGATCATGCGATCCAGTACCAGATCGCCCGACCACCCTATCCGCCAACATACCACATTTTGCAAGTCCGAACATGGCTCAACCCGGGCGGTTTTTTACTGTTGATAACGTAGATTAAAAACAGTAATCTGACCTCCGGCCATTTCTAACCTTGCCTGGATCACCGGCACTTGAATTTGCCGTTTCTTCTCTATTGCGAGAGGGGATTAGAAGAATTGTTTGAAATACGCAAGTGACTCAGGGTGTAGCAACGGAGCATTCCATCCTCCCACACCCCCTGGATTCCAGTTCCCCTGCAAATAAACGAACTCAAATATGTCGCGCTTATCGTCTATGGGTTGAAAACGCTGTTTGAGGTTCTCTTTTTTCGCGGCGTCCATCTCGGCTTCTTGATGGAAAAAAGCATCTCTCATCCTAAACATTAGCGCCGTCCAGTCAGGCTCATTATTCAAAGCATAGGTAAATGCGTAGATGTCTAATATCTCCAACAAAATAACGTGGCGAGGGGCTTTAGGCTCCAGATCAATAATGATTCTGTGGCTGTGGTATGTACCACCTTTCTCGGTCTGAGAGATGATCTCGTCACTGTTCATATGCCAACCTTGGTCCAAAGGGCTACCACGACGAACCCATCCACCGTAGATTGTATTTTTCCCGCCCATGCTCACTGGACGAACCCTTACAAGGTCCTGCCCATCCACTCTATAAAGACAGAATGGCATCTCGCCCTCCTCTCCTGATTACATGATCACAATGATCTTACCACTCCATCCCCACCGCCACCAAGGACGAAATCTGCCCCTGATAGTTTCGCTCGTTATCCAGGTAAATCTCCAGGACGTTGAGGCTCGAATGACGGCTAAACTGCATTACCTTTGACAGATCAAGGTTCGCGGCAGAGGCTGCTCTCACCGCCTGGGTGATGCTGGTGTGGCGAATCCCGTGAACACGAGTAGTGATACCGACTTCTTTTCCAAGGGTCTTTACTAGGTGGTACAGTCCATTACCCGTCAGACCTCCCTTCAGTGTTCCTCCTTTATCTATTCCATAGAAGAGCGAACCCTCGTGAAGCCCTCGTACCTCGAGCCACCCGGCAAGAGCTTTCTTTGTAGGCTCAGGCAGGGTCAATTTGATGCGCTGAGTTTTGCCTTTGCCAAGGATAGACAAGGTTCCCCCATCAAGATCGAGATGTTCCAAACGGGTATTGACGAGTTCAGACCTCCTCAGAGCAAGGCTATACAGGGTACAGAGGATGGCGTAGTCGCGGATGCCCTTTGCATCCCTTCGGTCTTTACATAGTTCCAGCATTCGGCGGTAGTTATGCAGCCCCGGCCCTTTGGTATCCCGATAGGACTGAGACTTCATTCTCGTAAGGGTAAGAGTCCAGGGAACCATGCCGAGCAGGTTTGCCTGCTGCATCAGGCTCTTGAGTGCGCTCAAGGTTCGATTGATCGAGGTCGGTGCTTTACCGGAATCACGAAGGTGGTTTTGGAATCCTTGAGCAAGCCTGTTGGCTGTGCCTTGCCCTGCTGCGAGGATAACCTGTGCAGCCTGGTCAACAGTCTCAACAGGTAATCCTTCCGAGTGCTGAAGCCACTTGCGGAATGACTCTATATCTTGTTTGTAGGCTAGATTTGTCCTTGCAGAGCGGGAGTTCCACCAGGTGGAGAGGAGTTCGGCTACTCCTATCCGCTGAAGGGCCGGGAGATAAGAGGTCTCGTGCGGGATTAGTTCTGAGGACTTAAGGACAGTGGCTTCCAAGGAACACCCCCTATAAACGGTATTCCCTGGATACCACGAGAACCATACTGTGTCAAATGTTTCTTGAAGCGGGTTTTTGGTTGAAGATAGGAGGCGCGCTGGGCGATTATGTCCCATGAATGAAGGATTCTAACAAAGATGGGAAAAGAGATCACGTGCCTACCGTCTCTGCTGACGAAACGGTATCGTCTTCATCTGGTTAGTCGCGATACCTATTCAATCCTCTTTCTTTTCTTCCATAACGGCTAGGTACGCTTCCAAAGCATTGGACAGATGCCCGGAGAATTGCCCCGGTAATGACTTAACTCTATCAAATAGGCTCTCTTCCAAACTGGCACTAAATTTTTTATGGGTTTTTCCTTTTCTGCCCCGACCGGGACCCGCCTGCGTTGTCTTAACTGGTTGGTCTCCACCTGAGAAAAGGATACTCAGTCGCCGGTCAATGAGATGGTTAAGGTCTCTTGAAAAACTGCCGTCTTCAGCTAGCATCGCCCTCAACTCCACTTCCACCGTTTCTTGTACCCTGTCTTCGATCAATTGCTCAACTTTCTCTCGTGATGGGGAGTCTCTTCGTCCTTCTTCAATAATTCGCATTTGTTGTCTCCCTGCGCCCATCTCTTTTATCAATTCGAGCAAATCTCTTGAGGTGACGGGCTGCTCCTCGGCTTCAACGCCGGTATGGCTAGTTTGTTGTTGTTCCTCAAGACGTCTCCCCAGCCCCTGCATCATCTTGTTTGATTCCCGAACCTGCTCTAGCAATTGGTTGTTGAGGCTTATGAGTTCCTCTATCCCAGGAATAGGACTCTGGAGAGGCACAGGTTCAGTCGAGCCGGGGCGAGTGGTGGATACGGGAAGAGGTGCCGTCCTTTCAGATTCTTTCCATCGCATGTAGCGCTTCCTCAAAGCATTGGCGGTGAGAGGCTCTCCCCTCTCCTTGAAGCCCTCCGCTGCCATGACTTCGGCAATGGTTTCCCAGGACTTATCATGTTCAATAGCGAGTTCCTGAAGCCTGAAGTAAAGTTTCATGGTGTCAGAAGGGGCTTCAGAAGTTTTGCTCTCTCGTTTCAGGTCTCTTAGTGAACCCATAGATGCCTCATCGGAAAAACAGTATTGTTATAAGAGATGATGGTATGGCAGGAGATGTCGCAAGTCAATGGGAATATCGGTAGGAGAGCCCTCGGAATCTTGTATTCAGTTCTCTAGTTTTTCGTTCAGACACACCGCGGCACCGTTTGATATAGTTGGTTTTGAAAGTCTCTTGCAGGAGGCAACGGCTTGAGTCAATCTAAAAACAATGTTCTGCCGTTTGTGATGAGGGAGTGTCTATCCCGGCGTCCAAAAGGTCTTCCACATCGGAGACGTGCCGGGATAGACTGGCACCAAGCAGAACAGTGTCTAATAGATACGATGCGAGTGGTCAACGGAGGATTCAGCAAAAAAAAGATCCCCTCAGAGGGTTGTCCGTCTGAAGGGATTATCGTGGAGATTTAGGAGGGTATGATTTGGTAAGTACTCATACTTAGCTTTAATAGTATGGCACAACTTATGGAAAGTCAAGGGACTTTCATTGTTATCAGAGAACGCCGAGACCCTGCGATACAGAAATGCGTATCCAGGGCCGTGGTGCTGATGGACCGAGCCAGTCCTATGCTTGATTCAATTTCTCTCGTAAGTCCTGCCCTGGCTTAAAAAACGGTAGTTTCTTGGGTGCGACCACCGTTTTTTCACCAGTCTTGGGGTTACGCCCAGTGTATCCTTCATAGTGCCTTGCCGTGAATGAACCAAAACCCCGTACTTCTATCCGATCTCCCGATATGAGGGATTTGGACATAGTATCAAAGACCATGTCCACCACCTCCTCGGCCTTCCGAATCGGAAGATCCATTTCTCTGCTCAAGGCTTTTGTGAGAT
>JBKQMK010000188.1:0-6311 GCA_052146735.1 Desulfomonilaceae bacterium
GGTATTAGAGCGTGTCACCCGGTACTACCCCGGTGACGACAACGTCTGCTCCAAGGGCAGGAAAGGACCTACCGTGACAAGTGAGAAGCCCGGAGTAAGCCCGGCTATCTTCTCGAATCATCTCATGGGCTCTACGGTGTTTCTCAACCTGGAAGACATCGCCCTTGATCTGCCGGAGCGAACTGAAGAAGTGGTGCCTGTCCAGATGGACGGTGAATTGGCTGATGCGTACCATGAGCTGGAGAATAAGGTGGGTACTGCTATGAGGGAGATGCTGGTCAAAGGCTCTCGTAAGCTTCTCGGAACGTACCTCAATAGTTTGCTCTGCTATCCGGATCGGCCTTTCCAAAATGAGCCCATTATATATCCCGGCGCGGACAGGATCATTGCACAGCCTGTCGCACTACCCCAGGATAGGATCTATGGCAAAGAGCACCACCTGCTGAATATCATTCGCCAGGAGATTTCCGAAGGTCGCCGCTGTTTCGTGTATTGCGTGTACACGAACACGAGAGACATTACGGCCAGGCTCAAAGACATTCTGACCAGGAATGGTGTCCGGGCCGAGATACTTCGCTCACAGGTGAAACCTGAGCTGAGGGAAGAGTGGCTCAGAGAAAAGGTAGAGCAGGACATTCAGGTAATCATAGGCAATCCGATACTGGTACAAACAGGTCTAGACTTGTTGGACTTCCCCACCATCATCTTTTATCAGACTGGCTATTCGATCTTTACTCTGCGTCAGGCTTCTCGTCGTTCGTGGCGCATCGGCCAGGACAAGCCCGTACGGATACACTACCTGCACTATCAGGGAACCATGCAGGAGCGTGCCTTGGAGCTTGTCGGCAAGAAGCTCTCCGCATCCCTTGCCATCGAGGGCAAGCTGACTGATGACGGCTTGGCTTCCTTGTCCTCCGGGGAGGATATGACCCTGATGCTGGCGAGGGCACTCATCGAAGGTGCACAAATAGATGGGGCTGAAAGCGTGTGGCGGTCAATGAATGAAAAACGGGTCAAGCCGGAGAGATTACCGCACCAGGCTGAGAATATCTTCTATGTACAACATAGGAGCCCGTCCTTGGAGGTGCTCGAAGAACGCTCGTGGAGTTTTCTCGGGGAAGAATTTGGCTTGTTCGCTACGGCATGACAATTGGGAGGAAGAGCCCACCTCATAAGCTCGCCACAGTAAGACTGGTCTTGCTCGTCTTCCTGCGGCCATCAAACCCAATATAACGAATCGTAAGGCAACGAGGATGATTATGGACAAGACAAGAGACAGCAATCGAAACGTGGCCGACCTGGTTCCTGTGCAGCCTGCGGGAGAGGTAACAGTCCTTCCGCCCAACTTTGGTGTAGTTGGGCGCTTCTTGAAACAAACCGAAGACATGGTCAAGGCCAGAGCCATGAGAATGGGCGGTTTGCTGCGTCGGATCAATGAGTCCGGCCAACGAACTGAATCGCTGCTGCGAACCGCTGCGGAACGTATGGAAGCAGCAGAGAACAATTTGGAGCAACAGTTCCAAAAAGAAGGGCTCGTCAACGAAGCGGATAGCGGGACAGATGCCGAGATTGACCAGCCCTGAGCTAGATTTTCTGCAATTCCCCGTGCAATCTTATAGAGACCGAAGGTCTCTATTTCCCCGCCCAGGTGAGCATTTTATGAAGTTTTTCATTCCGTAGGAACGTATGAGAATGGGACTTTTTCCGCATGGGGACTGTCAAAAGGGGGGGTAGCCCCTATACTTAAATGAATTTCACAAAAAGAGTCAAAAACATAGATCCTGCCCCACTTAATTCGTGGCTACTATAAACACTAAGGATACCATAGAGTTGGCCTGATACCTGTGGCCTTCTGTGTGGTTCCTTTGTAAGGCAGACTAATGCTTTTCCACAACAGTAAGGCTAAGAAAGGATGTTTTTGGCGGACGTCCCCCGAGTTGTATCCCGGTGGCTTTCGATGAAACGCGCCATGAATGAGCGCTCAGGTTCTGGGGCAGTTCAATCACACACAGAGCAGATAAAGCCTGTCGGGACAAACTTATCCATTGCCTCGGTTCAACGAAGCTCTTGTGAAAGCACGTCCGCTAAGAATGCCACGTAACGCCGAATTATTTGGTTTTCTTGCCGGCCTTCTTCGCTACGCCTTTCACCGCGTCCTTGAGGGCTTTCGCCGCCCGAAATTTAGGAGCCTTAGTGGCTGGAATCTTGATCTTGGCTTTCGTTCGTGGATTGACGCCATTGCGTGCCTTTCGGTGGACAACCCCAAAGGTGCCTAAACCGTCGATGCGTATGCTCCCGGCTTTCTTCAGGGTGTCCTGCAAAGTCTTTACCAGGGAGCTGAGTATTTCTCCTGCCACTTTCTTCGTGGCCTTCGTCTCCTCCGCCAGTTTCGCCACTAGTTCCGCCTTTGTCATCGCAATACCTCCTACAAGATTTGAATATAAGGGCTCTCCGCTTTCTCGACAGCTGACAAGAAGCTCCTTTTCGGCTTTGTGCAGCCGTTTAATCCTGAATTCTTCTTTAAATGCTTGTGATTTGCTCGTTTCCTGCAGATGCCACACCAACTGCACGGGGAGTCTTGAGCGGGTGTAATGTGAACCGATCCCGCCGTTATGCGCTTCCAGGCGGTGCTCCAGATTCGTGGTGGTCCCGCAGTATAGGCTGTTGTCCGAGCATCGAAGGACATATGCAAACCAGGACATCTCTTTCCCTGGTCCAACAGCCATTTCATCCACTTTGTCTAACGTTGTGGCTCCCTCTTTATCGCAGCGCACAAACTATGTCCACCAGATTTTGCGTAATTGACAGACTTGCGCTGAGTTCCACTACTGAAGGTAGCCGTAGAGTACCGCAGAACCGCTCAACCAGCCACGATCCAAATTATGCTGGGGCCAATGGGAGGTCGGTTTCTTGGGGGAAGAAAAGTGGCCCTTGGCCGGCATCATGGCTGTCATTGTTATCATCCAAGGACTGCCTCCGTGAAACAACTTTTGTTTAAAAAAGCTTCTAATAACCCCGCCTTGTGCGCTTGACACGGCACCAGGCATTTGGCAACCTAAGATAAAAGAAGTCACAGGACGGTGGATGTAAGCCATGACAAGACCCACTTACGATTTGAGCAAGCGGACAGGGCAGTATCAATGGTTGCTCAACGAGGTTCTAGCAGGTATCCCGTTGCGGCAAATCGCCGAAGCCTTTGGCGTCAGTCCAGCAACTATCTTGAGGCTAAGGAGGATGACGGGCATTCCGCCTTCACCACGGATGACCCGTCTCATGCAGCGAGGGATAAAGTTGATGCAAGACCTATGTAGTGAAAACGGGCTGGAACTATCTCAGTGGAGAGAACTGAAGTTTACCGAGGAGGAGGTTCAGACCTGGCTCCTCGAACAGATTTCTTCCCCGAAGAACCGACCTCCAGCTAGTACCGCCTTGATGAAGTTGTCTATCCACTTAAACCTGAGGTTGGCCGAAAAGCAATTAGAGGAGGTACACAAGATGCTCGACGGGTGCAAACTTGGCGAGCTAGGGGAAAGTGAACGAAAAGAATTGAAAAAACGGCTCGAGCTCGCTTTGGACGCAGAGGCGGCCAGCCTTTTCGATTTGGCTTTGATAGATTTGTGGAGCGCCATTGGCAAGAGCCGGTCTGAGCGGAAGGCAAAATTTGTTAAACGAGTTTCCGATGTGGCCGTCCAGCTTGAGCAAACACGGCACGATCTCAAGATGCGGGTGGAGAATCAAACACGAGGAACATGAGCCCTAGTAGACCAAAATAATAACGTTCAAGAAAAAAAGTCCTAGTTGCGAGACAATAACCGTAATACGACTCGTTCACCGTATTCGGATATGGAACCAATGGTCGAATTGAAAAAAAGGAGGTGAAAACAAAACCCACCCTAGGCTTTCGCGGGCGCAGGGGTGGGCTCGTTGCAAAAGGCTGAAAATCTTCCCGGAGTTGCCAGGATTCAATCCAGCTATGCAGTAAATATTATTATACTGCCTACGCTGAGGTGCCACAAGGTATTCGTTTCTCATATGCCTTACGGCCGGCCTCACCGATTGAACCCCCTGTAACTTCTCCTTCCAGGCTTGATTTTCAGCGAACCACTAACAGTGACCCGGCGGCCAGGTTCGCGAGTCTGCCGCGCCTGTGCAGCAAACAGCTCATGACAGCCTTTGCTGCCAACAGGCTAGGTATTCCCTGACGGTACCACCGCCGTGGGTCACTCATTCCAAGGACTTAGGAAGCTGTAGCGCCATGAAGCGATGCACAGGGTTTTGTTTAACACACATCATCACATTTACCGGCCGATAGTACAGGCCGGCCACAAAAAATGAAGGAGCAGAGGTTATGCCTCAAGCAAAACAAACCAAGAGTGGTGGGAAGGCTGATGGTGGGAGCCAGAAGCAATCCACCGCGGAGGAGTTGCCCGAATCGACCGAGGAAAAATCCGTGGACGAGATCGTGACCGAATTCGGGAAACAGGATCGGGACACGGGTATTGATCCCGTTAATGCCTTGCAGGCTGGCGAGGTCAAAAACCAGGGACCCGATACCGACGAGAGCTGGAATGCGCCCCCGCCGAAAAGCATGGATGGTTTTCTCTTGGACCAAGTTAAGGACGAGAGAGACCTCCCCATTGAAAAGAGGGCGGAGGGCCTTTTTAAACTGTATGACCAGCACACCGGAAGAACCCCAATCCTCATCGGATTATGGGTATTTGTGAACATCTTGGACAAGGACATGGAAGCGGCGCGTTCCAAGAGTCCGCAAAAGAACGTTTCTTATAAGTTTATAGCGAATCACAAGGACTTGCCCCCTGACCTCAAAGGACAGACCCTTGGCCGCTATGTAGTTGCAGGTGTTACCGCACAGGAGCTGGAATCCGACGGGGTAAAGACAGATCCCATGAGTTATCGCGCGCTGTATGAGACCTCCAAAATACCCAGCAAAGAGGGGCGGAAAAGCGTAGCCAAGGAGGTCATAGCCAAATCATTAAACCTGAAGGCTACATGTGACCTTGTCCAGGCGAAGAGACTGGAAGAGACCCTCGACGAGACGTCTCCAGATTCAAAATTCAGTCCGCTGGCCAAAAAGGCAATTACCTGGTTGCAAACCGGTAACATGTCTTTTGGGGGAGAGAATGCAGAACTGAAGCCCATTCTTTCTGACGCCAACGAAGTGAGAACAAAACTAAATTTCCGAGAGCAGACCAAGATCTATGGCCTAGCGGAGAAAATCAGGAGCAGAAAGCTGGGCCAAAGCAAGCAGTTAGCAAAGGACCTGGGTTCCATGCAAGAGTGCATTAACTTCCTGGAAACACTACTTAATGCGTTCGACAGCGAGGCTGTTGAACCGGACACCCAGGTTTAGGCCACCCAGCACGGTACTCTGGCCGCGCGGCCAGAGTACCATTTTCCAGATCTGTGTTACGCGGGCCGTTCTGGGATGCTGTACGGCCGGTCCGGCATTACACCCTACACCAGGAATAAACGAGCAGGCGCAGTCCGTCTGCACAGACTCCATTCTCATACGAGAGGAAACACATCATGAGTATAGACATAAATGATTACATAGAATCAGCACTGCATGACATCATAGAGAAGATCGGTGAAGTCTACCGGCAGGCAAATACGCTCTGGGAAGCTCACGGGGCTGACTTTGACGGTGCAATGAACGAGCTGGAAAAACTACTCAGGACGGTCAGTGACAGCGTGGAAATATTTCAGAACTACAACGGGCAGTATGATCGGGTACAGCGTCAATGCTTCGGCGATCACCCTGGATTTTACGAGGTCCAGTGCAGGCTTTGTGAAGTGCAACCCCTTTGCTCTGAAGAGACCGCCCGGCGCAACCCACATAAAGAGGGCCTGCCTAATTGTTTCAAGATGAACCCTCTCCAGTCACAACCCAGATGCCGGCATTGCTCACTCTTCAGGCTGTGCCTCGAGGAAACACGCAATCTGCCAGAGATAAGCAGTAAGCCCCAGGTTGATGACTAAACCTAAGCGAAAAACCGGTGTAGGCATGCGCAGGGATCATACTTTCAGGATATAAAGGAGCCCTGCCATGCCTGAAAGATCATGCGCCCGGGACCACACCTACTGGTAGAGCGTAAAGGGTACGTTGAGAAGCCCTGCGGGTGGAATAAGAGCAGTCGAAGGTGAGCGATGTCCATAGGGTCACAATCGAGACCTCTGCGAGGCAAGTTTGTTGTAACGTAGTGAGATTAGTACTATAATCCGCCAAATTTACGATTTGGAGGATGAGATGGGCGACACGTTATCCGCACAGATGGGATTTGCTGATTTGA
>JBKQMK010000189.1:0-3098 GCA_052146735.1 Desulfomonilaceae bacterium
CGCCGTCCTGAATGACCTCGGGAATTCCACAGACATCAGTGGCCACTACCGGGACACGATGCATGAGCGCTTCCATAATGACATTGGGAATGCCGTCCCGCTCGCCGGTTGAATGGACCGCGCTGGACATTACAAAGACATCGGCTGAAGAGCACAGTTCTGAGACTCGATCGTACGGGATGAATCCCGGAAAGGACACCAGTTCATTGAGCCCCAGCTTCCTTGTAAGATGCTTGAAGAGGATCTTGCGAGGACCGTCTCCCGCGAGTGTGAGATGAAAGCTCAATCCGGAATCCTTTAGTATCTTGCAAGCCTCGATGAGCACATCAAAGGCTTTGATCCGATCGAACCTGCCCAAGGCCAAGAGCTCGTATGGCGGGGTCATCGGCACCGCAGCTTCCGCATACCGTTCCAGAGAGATTCCATTATAGATGAAGTGAAGCTTGTTTCCGTTTCCGTTGGCGAAACCCTGCAGGTACCCTATGTTGGCCATGTTGTTGGTTCTTACGAAGAGACTGTCCCGAATCTTTTCTGTGAGTGCCCCGTCAGGAGCATAGATGTCTGATGATCCGCCGCTAAAGCTGAATGGGATGCCTGTCAATTTGGAGGCCACCCACGCTGCCGTCGCGGGGCCATTAGCCCAAGGGGCATGTATGTGCTCTATCCCTTGTTCCTGAAAACGTCGAGCAAGAGTGAACCCGCAGAAGAAAGACCAAATATTCTCTCCGCCGACCTCAATTGATCTCCATTTTCTGACCGGTATGGTTCGAAAGAGCCAGCTGACTATTTCCGGCTTACGCTTTCGCCAATAGACCAGGTCCTTAGCACCATGCTTCAGGAAAGGTATCCCCAGCCGTTCCACTTTCTTGGAGACCCCCAACATTTCCGGGGACAAATGCTTTTTCCATTCTCCGTATAGTGTAAATACCTTGATGGGTAACCCCATTTTCCGAAGGTTCACAACTTCCCTGAAAACGAACGTCTCTGAAGGCTTGGGAAACCACAACAAGATGTATGCTATTTTGGGGAAGCCCAAAGCGCACTCCTTTCACGATGCGTCAAGGTTAATAACACACCGGCAGCAGAATGACAAGCATTGTACGCTGTCGGGATAGGCAATTGGCCGTAGCTGACATGACAAGGGCGAAAACAACGAGGTTCTGACACACTGCCCATTTGAGCAAGGTCATTGCGATTCCACACGAGAAGTCTTTCATCTGTGCTGAGGTTCCGGAACCAGCAGTTTGGTCCACAGGATTCGTGGTGCCGATAGTTCGGCCCAGGTTATTCATCGGGCCAGATAGAGACTTTCCCTTTTCCGTTTTGGACCTCAATCTTACCGAACACAACGCCGCAGTAAATACACTCATCTGGAGCGGATGGGTGCTTAGGCTTATGGCATTTCGGACAGAGCTTCGGAGCCTCTTCGTCGGCCTTTAATGGCTTGCTCTTTCTAAGTTCCTTGCTTTTTATTGCATCGGACAGGGCCTTGGCAAGATCCGGGTCCAAAGAATATCCCAGATTCAATACGTGCTCGCTCAACGCCTCTGAAGGTTCTTCAATAATGCTGATAGCCATTGACGCCGGCAGCTGAGGGCGCTTATGATCATCCAATTTTGGAAGCTTTCTCTCTCTCCGGTTGTATTCATATTCCGACAGCAACCCCTTTTCGATCAATGCGGAATAAATTCGTTTCAGGTGATTGGGCCTAATTCCAAATTTTTCCAATAGATAGAAATCGTCGGGCTTTGCTCTGAAGCAAGCCAGGAATTCTTTGGCATTGATGGTCTTTTGGGGGGAGCTATTTATTGCGTCGGGCGGGGAAGTGGTTGCTGTTTTACCCATGGGATCTTGTGGCCTCCTCTCAGCTTCTAATATACTAAACAAGCAGACAACTCGTAACCAGCCTTCACCTTATACCGTGGAACCACACGCCACCGGCCGGTCCAAGACTCCTCACTTATAATGAGACGAGGCTTCGGACTTTTTGTTAAAACGAATTGTGAAGTTTGTTTTACGTCACGGCGAGAGGTGCCACGGCTTGTGAGCCAAATTTGTGCCTGATGTGCGCCGACATTGACTATCAATCATCCTCTGGCTTTTGGTATGCCATCTCCTCCGAAACACCCCAATGATGGAGTCATCCTGAAAACCTCGCATTCGCGAGCTGTTCTTTCAAAAAAGAGCTTTGCGTCGTCATTTTCGCCGTCGTAAACCTTGACTCAAAGTGTATCCGGCGGGTCTTCCATTCCCACATCCTCCTTTTTTCCCGTCCAACCTGGTTCCACTCCTCATTTTTTAACGAATCACAAAATTTCAAGTCAAAACATCTATAGTGGTTCCCGAAAGCTTTGACGGTTTCCAATAGCGGTACCGGAAAGAATCGGTAGGCTCGGCGTCGCTGCCGGGCGGAACATGGTGATTTATTTGAGAATAGCCCACCGGCACGGTAGTCCCGCGGGACGCGGGACTACCAATTTCCAGGTACGGCTCTTCACAATTCGTGATTACTTTTGAGAACCGCTAGTGCGCCAGGCAAAGCTTGGCATCTCTTACAGGGTGAGAGTCCCTGTCGGGCAAGGTCTAACCAGCCACCCGTATCGAGTGTTGCGTATGCAACGGAGGAAGTCAAATAGATCGATGCAACTTTCCCTCTGAGAAGAGGAAAGCTCTGCGCGACGCCTTGAATGGCCGAACAATGTATACGAAGCGTACACAGAGAATCCTGTGGGCCGCAGGGGAGGCCGCACTCCCTTAAGCGATTCAGCCTCGTTACCTCATTGGAGCAGGCGGCGACGGTGTTAGTGAACCGGAAGCCATCACAAAGGGATCGTTACAGGTGAGATCCTGGAGGGCCTGCCGGGGTCAGAGAGCGTGGCACGCAGGAAGAGAGATGTCAGGAACCTGGGAGATCCCATGGTCTCCCTTACAAGAGGGTAGGGTGCTCCGACGCAAGAAACGAAGGGCACCTGATGGATCATGGGGAGTCAGATCGCTCCATAGTACTCTGAGGCGGGAGAGCCGACCACATGGGGAAGGGAGCGACAGGGCTGCGTAGCCTGCAAAGGAAACATGAGCCGGATACGACAAGCTGGAGA
>JBKQMK010000190.1:0-20885 GCA_052146735.1 Desulfomonilaceae bacterium
TGACGATCCATCCGGAACCGGCAGACTGGAAGCTGAGAAATGGGGATCCACGACGTCTCCAGGTAAATGCCTTTGGCTTCGGCGGATCAAATTATGTGGTGCAGGTGGAAGGAACTATGGAACAAGAAGATACGATCTTGGTATCTGCCCGCGAACAGACGAACCAAAAGATTGATAGTGGCGGATCTTCCCCGGAGGGCCTGCACTTTTTCAGAACTGTAATCGGTGAGAAGCCTTATCGTCTATCCACGGTAGCGGACTCGGAAGCAGAGGCTGTTGACCGCATACAAGGCGCCGGGTCCCTTGTAAACGGCGGACCTGTACCCCCGAAGCGTCTCAAGGCACTGGCGAGGCAGGGCATTCATCTCGGCGGAGAGGACCTTGCCGCTCCGCCTCTGGCTTTTGTGTTTCCCGGCCAGGGCTCTCATTACGCGGGAATGGGGCATGAACTCTATCAAACCTTTCCCGTCATCCGCGAATGGATGGACCGAGCAGCAGACGTGGCTGAATTCGACCTCCTACAGTTACTCTTCCATGATAACGAAGAGGATTTACAGAAGACCCGTTGGCAACAACCGGCACTCTTCACCATGGAATACGCCATGGTCCAGTATCTTGTCTCTCTCGGGATCCGGCCTCAAGCCTTGGCCGGCCACAGTCTCGGCGAACTGACGGCCCTTTGCCTGGCAGGGGTGTATTCCTTTGAAGATGGTTTCCGCATTGTCAATATGCGGGCGATATGCATGGACAAGGCCTGCGAAATGCACGCGGATCCCGGCGTGATGATGGCGGTGGACGCGCCCATGGAGGCTCTGGAAGAGTTGATGAGCCAGCGGGAAAACGTCTACATAACCAACATCAATTCGCCTCATCAGTTGGTCGTGGGAGGGAACACCGAAGCAGTGAAGTCCATGGGGGTGGAGCTGAAGGAACTGGGTTATCGTAATACCTTGCTGCGAGTCAGCATGGCTTTCCACTCTCCTATTATGAGGTGCATTCACGACGAACTTGAAGAGTTTATCGCAGGCATCGAATTCCATCCCCCTCAGATTCCGGTGATTTCAAACACCACAATGCAGCAGTTCCCTGCCGGTAGCAGCGAGATCAAGAGCATTGTCATGGCCCATCTCGAGTCACCGGTGCACTGGATGCAGAACGTTCGGACCCTTTGGGAAGACTATGGGGTGAGGCTCTTCGTGGAGGTAGGGCCGAGGGCAATTCTGAGCAATTTGATCGCGGACAGCATCGAAGAGGCTGAATGCATTCAGACCTGCCTGCCCTCAGTGGAACCCGCGGTGTACAGGACTGCGCTAGCTCAACTATTCGCGACCGGCAACCTCCCGGTCCGTGGTCCCGTTCGGTTCGTCTCATTCAGTAGGGCTGATAAAGAAGCGCAACCTACCCAGTTGGTCCCGACTAAGGCGCAGCCCCAAGCCGTGTCGCCGGTCAGCGCACCCGGGTCGCTGGAGCATATCGTTCAGCGAGAGATCAACTCTTTCGTAATGGAAAGCTTCGGACGATTTCTCAGGCCGAACCTCTTGGAGGCAATCCGCCGAGATCACGATCCGCAATTCTCTGAACAGGGCCTGGAGGGCCTACTTGGGCAAATGTTCCCCGGCATGGGGGCCCACCTGGTTCTTCCTCAAAGCTCTGCGGTGGAGGCTGTGCCGGTGATCCCAGCTGCTGCGGCAAAGCCCTCACGGATGACCGAAGCCCCAGTCAGTGCGCCAGCGGTTGAATCTGAAGCTTTGGACACCACCGAAACCGTTATCCGGATCATTATGGAGGCCACAGGCTACGAGAGGGATGAAATCGAGCCGGATATGGACCTGAGAGAGGACCTGTCCATACGCTCCAGCCGTCTGCCTGTCATTATGGACGCAGTAGAGAGCCACTTCGGGATCAAGATCGAGCTTGAAGATTTCATGGATGTCCGGACCATTCAAGACATTTCTGAACGGATTGCCAGCGTAATAGCCCGGTCGCAGCCAAAGCAGTCTCCTGGAAAGAGAGGCGCTCCCTCTCCCAAGAAGGAAGAACAGCCATCACCGGAGGCTTCGGAAGAGAAACAGAGCATAAGGCGAGTGGTATTCAGAGAAGTTCCGCTTCAAGCCGGTTCTACTCAGTTGGTTGAACTCAGTCCTCTGGAATCGGTCACCATCTTCTCTGCGACCAGCGGGACCGGCCTGCGCAAGATGGCAGGAGACGTGTTTCGCAGGGATTATGGGGTAAATATTGTTCCGCTAACGTTTATTGAAAATGGAATGGGATCGGGAGACGAAGGGTTCGACCTTCGTACCGATGAGGGGGCTTCAAAGGCTGCAGAAAAGCTCGGTCAGATAGAAGGCTTGGCAGGATTGGTCTTCATAGTGGACGAGGCGCCGGTAACGAAGCAATTGAATATGCTGGATGTCTCTCGCCTTCTTAAAGGGTTTTTCTCCTCATTGAAAACCTTCCTGGAGTCCCCTGCAAAGAAGTTCGTGCTGCTCCTGCACAAGGCCGATGAAACCCAGGGGCCGGGTCGGCTATTAGCCGAGGGATTGCTGGGAATGTTTCTTAGCGCTGCACAGGAGTTCGGGTCTGTTCAGTTCCGCACGGTACGACTCAATGAGAAGAGCCAATTGAGAGATGCAATTCGCGGGTCTCTAGATAGAGGCCAAAAGGTGATTGAGACTGTTTATCGAGAAGGGGGACCCGTTTCTCGCAAGGGCGTGTGCCTCCCCTCTACTTTTCAGGAATCCGAGAAGCTCGAACTGGGGCCGGGAGACGTTGTGGTTCTTTCCGGCGGGGGTTACGGCATTACTTCCTTCCTTGCTCGTAGCCTGGCCCCCTTTGGGTGCAAAGTAGTCTTCCTGGGGAGGACTGTGCTTGAGCCTGACATAGATTTCCGCCGCCTACTATCCGAGCGAGATTCGTTGGAAGAAGCGATCGGGAATTTAGTTGCTGTGCGCAATCCCGGCCTGACCAACCGGGAGCGGGAACGAGAGATCTCGGCGATTTCCAAAGCCGTTGGGATAGTCCGCACCGTTGAGGAGTTGCGATCATCAGGGATAGATGCAGCGTACTTCAGGTGCGATGTGACCGATCCCAAAGAGGTCGGAATTGTTTTGCAGGAAATTATAGAGCGTTATGGGAAGATCGATGGCATAGTTCACGGAGCGGGAATCCTCAGGGACAATTTCGTCAAACAAATGACTTCCGACGATTTCGCCGCGGCAGTGGATGTCAAATTCTTGGGTGCGTGGAATCTCTTTGCCGCAGCAGACAAATCCTGCTTGAAATTCTTTTCCTGCCTTTCGTCCGTTGCGTCCATTCAGGGAAATCCAGGTCAGGCCAACTACGCCGCCGGCAACAGGACGATGTCCGCGTTGATGGCGTATCTGCGCGACCAATACCAGTCAATTCGCTTTAAGGCTCTCATGCTGCCGCCAATTGAGGGGGCCGGCATGGCAGAAGACCCGGAAATACGAGCGCTTATGAAACGGATGAAGGCAGGGTACATCCATGCGGACGAACTTGCGGGCCTTTTTTGTCGTGAGCTTTTTGTAGCTTCAGCCGAAGATGTCTGGGTCCTATTCATGCGCTCACTGCCTGACTTGAGCACGGTAATGTTGGATTCAGAGGCGGTCACGTTTCCTCCCGGAGAGATCGAGGCGGCCACAGTTGCATTTAAGCCGGAAGATCTGCCGATGATCGAAACCATCTCACGGATAGACATGCTGAGGGGGGAACTTCAGGCCTCCCGGACTTTCACACAAGAAAAGGACCTGTGGATCCAAGACCACAAGCCATTCAAATTTCTGAAACATCCATTAGTCTCTGCGATCATGGCTGTGGAGACATTCATGGAGGCCGCGCGGGTGCTTCATCCTCACCTGAAAGTAAGGGGGATTCGGGACGCTCAGTTCCTGGATATCCTTGAATGCCCGCCCGGATTGACAAGGACTTCGGAAGTTTCCTGCCGCCGCGTTCATGCCTCGGCACGGGAAGTGATATGCGAAGTTTCTCTTGCAAGCAGGGAAATCTCCCCATCAGGTCGGATCATGGAGAGTATGCAGGCAAACTATAAGGCACTTGTGTTCCTCCACGGAACGGACCATTTTCCAGTCGATGAACTCCCCGGCTTTCCGGTGAGGCTGGACGAATTGGACAGCCGACCGATGGATACGGCTGAAGTGCTGGAATGGTATCGGGATCGAACGGATCTGCGTGGCAGATACCGGGTGATCGAAGATCTGAACGGCACGTCTCCCGAGGCCATCCGGGGGCGGATGATCTATCGTGAGATCCAGGACTTCGCCGACCCGCGTCAAACACGATACCAATACTCGCCTTACCTTCTGGAAGCCCTCATGCAGGTGGTGAATTTCTACATCGTAATGCGGGACCCTTCACAGAAGCGATCCATGATACCGCACAGAATTGGAGAGATGCAGTTCTTGAGAAAATGCACTCATGGAGAAAGCATCACCATCGAAGCTCGAATGCAGGATCAGAATGAAGAAGGTATAAGCTGGAATGCGCGGGCCCTGGATCAACAGGGAAAAGTTGTGATGCAAGCCAAGAAAATTATGATGCGGTGGTTTTCCAAATGATCTCTGACTCGTCTCAGGGGTCCAGCACGCACGTAGCGAAGCCAAAGATGGCTGAGTGCCAAACGCCTCTTGCCTTGGAGGTTTTGCACCATGATCCAAGGGCACTGTGCGCGTGCGTCAGGTTGAACTATTCCGACAGGAACAGGAAGTGGCGAAACAGGTTCAAACAAGCTGCGGTGTCTGCGCTTCTGCCCTCTGCTTGGAAAATGGAAGCCGAGTTCCGCCGGGAAACGGCTGCAAGTGTCCCAGACATGGAAATAGTGTCGGACTCTCTGGGCAAGCCTCACCTTCTGATTGACGGCTCAGAGGGCCCCCCCGTGAGCTTCGCTTACGAGGGGCATACGATGTGGGTGGCGGTAGGCCAGCAGTGTTCGAGCGTTGGGATCGACGCGGCTCAATCTGCATCATTTATGGGCAATTACCCGTTTCATCGGGTGTTTCACGAAGGGGAACTTGAGCTTGGAGACGGGAAAGAAGAGGCCGCGGCCCGGATATGGTCCGCCAAGGAGGCTGTTGCGAAAGCGCTGGGCTGCGGGTTCCATCTTGTTGATCCGCTTCACCTGCGCGTGGAGCCATTTTCAGAGGATCACGAAGAGTCTTGGCTGAAAGTTCATCTCATTGACAGGGCCCGGGAGAGACTCCGTGTGCAGGCCGAAAATCCTGTCGCTGTCAGGATTTTCCGGCACCGCGGTATGTGGGTCTCCGTGGCCTCGGTTAGTCGAGCTTGTTGACCACTGCCGGCCCACAGTTGGACGCCCGAACGGAATCAATTACATAAGAGGTAGCCGATTTGCGCATATTGCTAATTAATACGAATAGGAAAGGCGACCTTCTGGCAGCGCCGCCTCTTGGCCTATGCTACGTTGCCGGAGCGGCCGAGGCAGCGGGCCATGAGGTCAGGATGCTGGACTTATGCTTTGCGTCGAACAACTTAAGAAAGCTGTTGTCAAGGAACATACGGACGTTCGGGCCTGAAATAATCGGACTGTCGATTCGTAATATCGACAACGTCAACATGTTGTGTCCGGTCACCTACCTTTCGGAAATTGTTAGGATAACCAGGTATATCAGAGACATCACCACTGTTCCGCTGGTGGTCGGCGGGTCAGGCGCAAGTCTGATGCCCGCTAATGTAATCAAGCTATTGGGAGCCGACTTCATCGTGGTCGCCGATGGCGAAGAGGCTTTTGTCAGGTTGATTCGGGCTATCGAGACAGGAGACTCTACTGACAAGATCCCCGGCGTAGGGAGGATGATCGCGGGCAAGTTTCACCTCACTGAGCCGAGGCTCGCGGAATTCAAGAGCGGGAGCCCTGACCTGGGGAGATGGATCGACACGAGGCCCTACCAGAAGATCGGAAGCAGTTACAATATTCAAACCAAGCGCGGGTGCAGACAACACTGTATTTACTGCACATACAATCAGTCCCTGGAAGGCAACAGCCTTCGTCTTCGTTCGCCGGTCGACGTGGTGGATGAGATTGAAGAAGCTCTTTTCAAATATCATCCAAAGACCTTTGAGTTCGTTGATTCCGTCTTCAACGATCCCCGAGAACATTCCATAGCGATGCTGGAAGAGATTTTGCGACGGCCTTGGAAGGCCAATTTCACGGCTATGGGCATGCATCCGAGAAAACTCGACTCGGAATATCTGGCTCTGATGTGGAGGGCGGGCTTCCGGTCGTTCATGATAACCCCTGAGTCAGCCTCGGATGCAATGCTAAGAAGTTATAAAAAGGGCTTTACCAGTGATGACGTGATCCGCGCTGCTGAGGCAATAAACAAGACCTCTTTTGCCGCATGGTGGTTTTTTATGATAGGTGGTCCGGGTGAAACCAACAAAACCTTGCAGGATTCACTAGACTTCGGCCTCAAGTACCTCCAGAAACAAGGCCGTCCTGTCACGCACGTGGCGCATTATTTCCTCGGAGTGCGAATATACCCCGGCACTGCACTGTGGGATATAGCACTGAAGGAAGGCTTCGTATCAAGCGTGACAGACCCTCTCGAAAGCCTGTGGTACCTCTCGGAAGACCTGGATCTGGACAGTGCGGTGAATCAGATGACGCACGCGGCTTCGCTCTGCCCTGAAGTCTATCTTGGATTTGATGAGAGGGTTCTGGTTTTTTCCCGCGCGGCGGTTTTCCTTTTCAAGTGCCTGGGATTTCCGGGCCCGTATTGGCGTTATTTTCGCGTTATGAACAGCTTTGGCCTGAGCACGGGGATCCGCTTCATGTACCGGCCGCCGGACATGGCCGCTATGCTGAAGGCTTCATTGAAGCGTCAGGGATACGCAGGCCGACTTCTTGGAGGGACCGTGACCTGAGAGCCGGCAAGTCCCCGCAGCGACACTTTCATCTATTCCCGCGGGGCTTTTTCCTCGGCAGTTATTCCCACGCACGCGGGCGATACATGTGCAAACAATACTGCTTTGGAACGATCACCCTGATTTACGCCGCGTGACAGAAGGATTACCGGAAGTTTGAGAAATGTCTTGCCTTTTGCCGCGTCGGTTGTTATAAATAACCAACCATTTCATTCTCGTTTTTTGTTATTTGGGAGGGCATCGATGACTCTTACGAAGGCTGATATCGCGAAAAAAATAGCAGACGATTGCGGATTTATGAAAGGCGAGGCCACCGAAATAGTTGAAAAACTGTTGGACATAATCAAAGCAAAACTCATTGCCGGCGAGGACGTCATGATCTCTGGCTTCGGAAAGTGGACCGTGAAAGCGAAGCACTCCCGGCGAGGAAGGAACCCGCAAACCGGCGAGGAGCTGATCCTTGACGCACGCCGAGTAGTGACATGGAAGTATTCTCCTGTCCTGAAGAAGGCGGTGAACGCCTCCCTGTCCAGATAAGTTCTTCCGGGGCCCACGTCTGTATGGCTTCAAGAAGGGGCCCGACGCCCCCCAGTCCGTCAAGACCGTCGGCGCTGTTAAGCCATAACCGCGAAACCGCAGGGCGCGGAACTCGGGCCCCTGTGTTTCTTGGAGGGCGAGTTTGCCTCTCCACTCTTAATCCGAGCCATAGTTCATGACTGATCCGACTCAAGACAGCCCGGGAAAAGTTCCCCTCAAGCCTTTCCTTGCTGACTTTCGATCCACCTTGACGGATCATGAGTTGAGGGAGAAATATGAGTTGTCCGCTGTCGGCTTCGTAAGCCTCATCAAGGCCCTGCTCGCTCAAAATCTAATCACCACGGATGGTTTGGCCAAACGTCGAGAGATGGCGGTTCAGAGAGACTTGGCCAAGCAGTCCAAATTCCTTTCCGGCCTTTCAATTTGTCCTCATTGCAGCCATCCAAGCCCCCACCCCTTTGAGAAATGTCCCGCTTGCGGCGCGGAAGCCTCTGAGCCTGTTTCCCAAGAGGAATCACTGGATGACATGTCTGGCTCAGGCGACTACGCGTATATCGGAGCGGACGGGGAAGATGTGGAAGTCGAGATAATCGAGGAAGTCCAGGAAATGCCTTCAAAGGAAACGTCACGATCAGAGCAAAAGAAAGAATCGCCCGCCAAGCAGAGTGCCCGTGAGAACGGTAAGGTAGGACAGGGAGCCGGTAAAGACAAATCGGCCGGCAAACCCAAGGGCTCTGCTTTCGGAGAAATCCGATCCATTTTCTCCAAGTTGAAAAAGAAATGAGGTAATGGGAAAGTCAAAACCTGAGCGCCTCGTTTCAAAAAGTGACGATTATCGGCGAGATTCGATTTCAGGCGTTAAAACATCCGGGCTGAACACGGGAGCAGGAGGGTACAGAGAAGTCATCCGCATTGCCCTCCCTCTGGTACTTTCCACTGCATCGCTGACCCTGATGCTGTTCGTGGACAGGATGTTCCTCTCATGGCACGGCCAGGATTCGGTCGCGGCTGCGACGCCAGGTGGGATCACCTATTTCACGATTTGTTCTCTCTTCCTGGGAACCGCCCAGTACGTCAATACCATTGTCGCTCAGTATCATGGGTCGGGAGACAAGCCCGCGTGCGCTCGAGCCGTGTGGCAGGGGGTCTTCTTTTCAGTTGCGGCTGCGCCTCTGATTTTGGCCTCAATACCTATAGGTAAGATTGTTTTCAGATGGAGCGGACATGGTGTGGCCGTCGGTCAGCTGGAAACGGAGTATTTTTCTATTCTCATGGTAGGTGGGGTAGTGCTCCCTTTCAATGCGGCCTTATCTTCTTTTTTTTCCGGCCGCGGGCGGACCGCTGTTGTGATGTGGGGCAATCTAGTAGGCAATGCGGCGAATTTCGTGCTGGCCTATGTTCTCATTTTCGGCAAGCTGGGTTTCCCTGAGATGGGCATACGGGGCGCGGGTCTTGCGACTGCGATCACCGGGGCCATCCCCGGCTTGTACTGGAGCTTTGTCTTCTTGTCGCCTCGATATCAGGCCACCTATAGAACACGCAAGGAGTTCAGATGGGACCCGAGGCTTTTCTCTACGCTCCTCCGTTATGGAGTTCCTTCCGGGGTGCAATTCTTCCTGGACATCGCTTCTTTCACGATGTTTATTCTTCTGGTGGGACGTCTGGGGGAAGCCGACCTGGCTGCAACAAATATTGCCCTCAGTATCGAGATGCTCGCCTTTCTCCCTATGGTAGGGATGTCCATCGCCACTGCGACCCTGGTAGGCGAGTACATCGGCCGGGGCCGGCCCGAAATCGCACAAAAGAGCGTCTATTCCGCGTTGAAGATGGCAATGGCATATACTGCGATTCTTGCCGTGCTCTATCTCCTTGTCCCCGGTTTTCTTCTGGAGTTGTTCAGGCCGGCGGCTCATGGGGGCGAAGAATTTGAAACAGTACTGGCCAAGGGGGTAGTTCTGGTACGCCTGGTCGCAATCTATACCCTGTTTGACACCATGTTCATTGTCTTCTCGGGCGCTTTAAAGGGCGCGGGGGACACGCGGTTCGCCATGTGGGCACAGGTCCTTATGGCTTGGATCTTTTTCGTTCCACCTGTCTATCTGATCGTCGAGTACTTCCATGTCGGACTCTTTGCAGCATGGGGCTGGGTTCTGGTCTATGTTGTGGCACTTGGAGTAATCTTTTGGCTTCGTTTCCGTTCCGGGTATTGGAAGACCATAAGGATCATCGAACGATTTCCTGCTTGACGCGGCAGGGCGAATGTGGTTAATACTACCAGTTTATCCGTACAGATCTCTGACCGAAAAATCAGGCCGAAAGGAGAATTGCTGATGGGGATGAGAAGTTATCTGTTTTCATCCGAATCTGTTACTGAAGGCCATCCCGATAAAATAGCCGACAGGATATCCGATACCGTTCTGGATGCAATGCTGGCCCAGGACCCCAAATCGCGCGTGGCTTGCGAAACACTGGTCACCACAGGTTTGGTCATGGTGGCAGGAGAGATAACCACAAAGGCTACCGTGGACATTCCTCATCTGGTTCGAGATGCAGTGCGTGCAATAGGGTATACGGACGCAGCCATGGGGTTTGACTGTGAAACCTGCGCCGTACTTGTGACCCTGGACAAGCAGTCCCCTGATATTTCCATGGGAGTCACCGAAGGTGAGGGGCTGTTCAGGGAGCAAGGAGCCGGCGACCAGGGCCTGATGTTCGGTTACGCCAGCGATGAAACTCCCGAGCTTATGCCCATGGCCATAAGTTATGCGCACTATCTGACCCAGAGACTGACCGAGGTACGCAAGGAAGGTATCCTTCCCTTCCTCCGGCCTGATGGAAAGTCTCAAGTGACCGTTAGATATGAAAACGGGAGACCCCAAAAAGTGGACACCATTGTGGTGGCGGCTCAACATTGCCCGGATGTCACTTACGAGCAGATCAAAGAGGGGATCATAGAAGAAGTCATCAAGAAAGTGGTCCCTTCAACATTACTGGATGCTGACACGCGTTACCTCATCAATAGCACAGGAAGATTCGTGGTTGGTGGACCGTTGGGTGACTGCGGGTTGACCGGTCGTAAGATCATTGTGGACACCTACGGCGGGTACGGGGCCCACGGCGGCGGCGCTTTCTCGGGTAAGGACCCCTCCAAGGTGGACAGATCGGCTTCGTACATGGCCAGGCACGTTGCGAAAAACATAGTAGCGGCGGGATTGGCGGAGAGATGTCTCCTTCAGGTGGCCTACGCAATCGGCTTCCCGGAACCGGTATCGTTAATGGTGAACACCTACGGCACTGAGAAAGTCCCGAATGGCAAAATAGTCGAAATCGTCTCCAAGCTTTTCAGCTTCAAGCCAGCGGGAATCATAGAATATTTGGATCTGCTGAGACCCATTTACCACAAGACATCCGCTAACGGTCATTTCGGAAGAGAAGATCCTGATTTCACGTGGGAAAGCACCCACAGGGCAAAGGAAATCAGAGAGTTGGCCGGACTGTAGCCTCTTGCGTGCATCGGGTGTCGAATTGCCGTCAACCGCGGGACCAGACCGCGGGCTTGGTCAACGGAGTCAAGTTCGCTTTACCAAAGCAACGTAATATTAAATGCCTTCAGGGCACGTCGCATAGCGTCCGGGGGGTGAACTAAAGGAGATTCTATGGATTATCACGTTAAAGACCTCTCTCTTGCCGCAAGTGGGAGGCTTCGGGTCGAGTGGGCCGAGCGAAGCATGCCGGTCCTGCGCATGATACGGGAGCGATTCGCGGCTGAAAAACCACTGGCTGGGACCGTTTTAGCCGCTTGTCTCCATGTCACCACAGAGACGGCATCATTGGTTCATACGCTCGCCGCAGGGGGGGCTGAGCTATACCTCTGCGCTTCGAATCCGCTTTCCACGCAAGATGATGTGGCCGCGTCTCTCGTGGACGAAGGCTATCATGTCTTTTCCATCAAAGGAGAGGACACTGAAACCTACTATAAGCACATAAACGCCTGTCTCGATGCTCGGCCACACATCACGATGGACGACGGCGCCGATCTTGTGAGCACTATCCACTCGCAACGGACCGATCTGGTTGAGAACATCCTGGGCGGAACCGAAGAAACCACGACGGGCGTGATCAGGCTCAAGAGCATGGCGGCCAAGGGAGTTCTCCTCTTTCCGGTCATAGCGGTGAACGACTCCGATACCAAACACTTATTCGATAATCGCTACGGCACCGGTCAAAGCACTGTAGACGGGATTCTCAGGGCGACCAACCGGTTGATCGCTGGTAGCTGGTTCGTGGTGTGTGGGTACGGCTGGTGCGGCCGCGGCCTTGCCATGAGAGCTGCCGGAATGGGCGCCAAGGTTGTGGTGACTGAAGTGGACCCCTTGAGGGCACTGGAAGCTGCGATGGATGGTTACTACGTGATGCCGATCGATGAGGCCGTCCCGCTCGGTGACTTCTTCTGCACCGTGACCGGCGATATGAACGTGATCCGAAATGAACATTTCGAGCGCATGAAGGACGGAGCGATTGTGTGCAATTCCGGACACTTCAACGTGGAAATCGAGATCCCCGCGCTTGAGGAGATGGCCACATCGCGAAGGATGATAAGAGACTTCGTCGAAGAATTCACCATGACTGACGGTCGCCGAATCGTCCTATTGGGAGAAGGTCGATTGATCAACCTTGCAGCCGCCGAAGGCCATCCTTCCTCCGTAATGGACATGAGTTTTGCGAATCAGGCACTGGCCGCTGAATTCTTGGTCAAGCAGGGTAAAGGGCTCGGCCGGGATGTGCATAGACTGCCGCAGGATGTGGACAATGAAATTGCCCGCCTCAAATTAGAGGCACTGGGCATCCGCATTGACATTTTGACGCCGGAACAAGAAAAATATCTGTCTTCCTGGGAAATGGGAACCTGATCTCACATCCGCAGCCTGATAATGTCCCCTGCCGGCCTTACACACGGCGGCAGGGGATCTTACCAACTCCCATGGCGTAGAGC
Source organism: Desulfomonilaceae bacterium (assembly GCA_052146735.1). GTDB lineage: Bacteria > Desulfobacterota > Desulfomonilia > Desulfomonilales > Desulfomonilaceae > CAWBBA01. The sequence goes on from JBKQMK010000190.1 coordinate 12,452, forward strand.
GCCACAACGAAGAATGAAAATTCCGCTAATGATTGGTGCCACGGATCTGTCGTGCGGCTCGTACGTGCACGGATGAGCTTCACGCATTCGTGGTACCACGTGTCGAATCTGCCTCTACGTTGAGAGACGCGCATTCTTATGGGAATGCGCTTTCAAGGGAGTGCGTAGGATATGGTGACCCCGCGAGAGGCGGGGGAACCACATCCTAACCGAGCTTTATCTTAGCTCCTGCTGGGGGGCTTCTTATCTACCATACTCTCATGTAGTTTCTTTTTTCCGGGGGGCACAAAAAAGTTGCCCTGGCCGAAGCGCCAGAGTATACAGACTGCAATGAACACCCGCAGGTCATTCTGCCGGCCGCTTTCGCACAAAAGGGCAGGAATGACAAAGTCGGACAAGCCAGATGACTCCTCTGTCACCTATTGATGAAAGTGTCAAACGCGCGGGGATCCTCGTAGTGGATGACGACCCCGTCGTGCGGGAGTTGGTTGGGGACGCCATAGCTGAAGCCGGTTTTGAAGTAGACGTCTGTGGTGACGGCGTCGAAGCGCTTGGGAAAAATGCAGCAAAAGCGTATGACCTTATCGTTACCGATATGCGACTACCAGGGCTAGACGGACTCTCCCTAATCAGAAACTTGAAGGCCGGCAAGAGTGGGACTGATGTCATCGTGATCACCGGCTACGGTTCCATAGACAACGCCGTGCAGTGCATGAAGGCAGGTGCGCTGGAGTATCTTATCAAGCCTTTGAGCGTGGACCAGATCCAGATGGCGGTTAGAAAAGCAGTCGAGCATCGAGAATTGAAACGCAGGGCCCAGGAACGCGAATTCTACAGAGAGCTGTCGTACATCGACTCGTTGACCGGGATCCACAATCGGCGCTATTTTGACGAGGCCCTGTCCGCGGAAACCGAGAAATCAATGCGCCACGGTCTATCGTTGGTCTTGGTCATGATCGATATCGATGACTTCAAGATCTACAACGACTGCAACGGCCATCAAAAGGGTGATGAAGCACTGGCAAAGATGGCTCAGCTCTTCAAGTCCACCTGTCGAGGGTATGACATAGTCGCCAGATACGGAGGAGAGGAGTTCGCTATTGTCTTTCCCGGAGCCAGCAAAGAAAACGCTCTGGAACTGTCCTCTCGAATCATGAATGCAGTCCGGACAGCCTCTTTCGAGGGCGAGCGCCTTATGCCTTCAGGCTCCTTGAACGTCTCTATGGGGGTGGCATGTTTTCCCGAGCATGCCACCAACGCCGAGGACCTCATCAGGGCATCCGACCAGGCGCTTTACGCTGCAAAAAAGGCCGGTGGCAATACCGTCAAGATGACGTGCCCCGGTGCGGATGACTCTGCCACCGACGGCAGGTGACTGGACCTCAATACCCTGATTCGTAAGTTCTCTCACGTATTCGAGTGTCACTGCCGGCTGGTCCAGCAGTGACTGTGACGATGTACCGCCGGAAAAGCTCGTAGTGGCACCACTGCGGAAACGTGGCCGGCAGACACACCGGCCCTACCATGAGATCAGTAGTACCGGCCTCCGTGCCGGTCCTGCTAATAGCGTGTGTAGTCAATGCAGTCCTGCCTGAACTCTTCGATTATTTCTGGTGTTAAGGTCGGCCGCACTCTAGGAATCATCTCGAGGAATGTCTCAGTCGTTAGGCGAAAATCCTCGCCCTTAACATATTCTCGTTCAAACGCATCCTGAGTGACCCTTTGGAAGAGATATTCTATATCCGCCGGGGTGAATAGGGGAATCATGGGCACTATCCTGTCCACATCCACCTCGCCCCGGTTCGTCTTGGCTAGGTAATGCTCGAATATAGTCCTACGGCCCTGGGCATCCAGGCCGCCCACAGGGATAATGCAATCGAAACGGCCGGGCCGAAGCAAAGCAGCATCCAAATGCCGAATATAGTTGGTGGCACATGCAAGCAGGATTTTCCCCTTCTGTCTCTTCAGCTTGGGCACCTGTTTGAGGAATTCGTTTGTGATCGACTTGTCGATCCTCGATGCCTGTTCGCGGCTCCCGGCAATCTCCTCGAACTCATCTATGAACATGACCACTTCGTCCAGGTCCCGAGCCTCTTCCATAAAGGTTTTCAGGTTGGCGCCGACACGATCTGCCCCGTCTGCCATGAGGCTGCTGGGACTGACTTCGATGTACCACCACTGAAGGACTCCCGCGATTGCACGCACGAAGTGCGTCTTACCCGTCCCCGGAGGGCCGAAGAATATGATGGTCCGTGGCGGACTGACCCCGTGTTTACTTGCCAGTTCAGGCTCCGTAAGCGGAAGAACAATTCTTTTGTTCACTATCTGTTTGGGGGGCTGGGATTCGGAAATGGTGTCCCAGACCGAACGGTCCACCATCTGGCCGCCCAACTCTTTAAGTAGACGGCCCTTCTCCGCGCCTTCCAGTTCATCGCTTATCGAGTCCGTGTTCTCAATAAAGTCGACGCACGCGACCTTCACACCAACGTCACGGCCCAGCCTTTCAGACAAGAACCACTTGTGTTGAAGGATCTTTACCCAGAGCTCGCCGGCGATCTCGGGTTCAAACTTATGGCCGCTGCAATCGTATATCCTTGAGGCGCATTCTTCAGGACTCGGAATATCTGCCACCATGTCCGTGAGTTCCATAGCTTCCTCCATGCTTACAAAAAAATAATACGGAAATTCTCCGGCGAGAACATCCGTAGTGAGGTCCCCTTTATCGCTTCCCTCGATGAGTGTCAAGCCTCCAGCTTAAACCAAGCTGCCGTTGTCCTACGGTGGCCCTGCTTGGGTAGGGGGCAGTTTACGGTATACCACTCCTCCTACTCTCGCGGCCAGGGCCATGATAAGATAATTGGCTAAGACACGTTGAGGCGATTTGGGTTCCCGCAGGCCCGTGCCTCGACTGAAAGTACCGCCAGGCCATCATCTCGACGCTGCCGCAAAGAGATCCGAACGACACAAGGGAGCCTCGCTCTTGCCCCATAATCCAACTGACAAAACCGTGTTGATACAAGAAGTCGGCCCCAGGGACGGGTTGCAGAATGAGGCTGTTATTCTGTCTCCCGAGGTGAGGGCAGACCTTATTGAGCGCCTTGTCGATGCGGGTTTGCCTCGCATTCAGATAGGCTCTTTTGTGAACCCGCGACGGGTTCCTCAAATGGCTGAGACTGACAAGGTCTGGAAACGTCTCCGGAAGAAAGAAGATGTGAGGTACAGCGTTCTGGTTCTCAACCAACGCGGTGTTGAACAGGCCATTGCCCGACGGGTCCCTCATGTGGAAGTGTACGTGTCCGCGTCGGAAACACACAGCCTGAAGAATTCCGGTCGCGGCATGGCAGATGCATTGGAAAGAGCGGGTCGAATGATCGGCTCGGCAGTACAGAATGGGATAGGAGTCACCGCTGGAGTTATGTGTGCGTTCGGTTGCTTTTACGAGGGAGCTGTGCCGGTCGAGCGAGTGGTCAAAATTGTTTCCGCCCTGGATGCCTGCTCCACGGCTGAAATCGGGCTCGCTGACACTACTGGTATGGCTCTACCGGACGACATCAAGAGGGTAATCGGGGCTGTGGGTACCCCAGTTAGGGTCGATCGTCTGGCTCTTCATCTCCACGACACGAGAGGCTTGGGAATGGCAAATCTGCTCGCGGCCCTCGAAATGGGTGTACGGCGGTTCGACACGTCGGTGGGCGGATTAGGGGGCTGCCCATTTATTCCCGGGGCCGTAGGCAATATATCCACCGAGCAAACGGCCGAGATCCTCGCATCGAGGGGGTTCCACACGGGAGTCGATGTGGAGAAGGTCCGCAGGGTCAAGGAGATGATGGACAGGTTGGTGGTGGGAAGTAGTCTCACAGCCTAGCAATCAGGATTCTATCTGGAGCGGCAATTCCTTTGGTTAAGATTCGTCTAGCAGAAATATTAGGTTCGGCCCTAATTGCAACATGCATAGGGATTTCTGCTTACTGTTCGGGGCTGAGGAGCTTCCGCGAGACTTTAGCATTGAATTTCTCAACATCGATCACGAATCTCTCATGGGTACCCTCGGAAATCGTGTCGATTCCGTCATCGGCTGATATGGAAAAAGTCAATTTCCGCCCGTCCACTCTGTCCAATCTCACCTTAACAGTCACGGTCAGTTCTGGTGGCGTAGCAGCCAAGTGAGTCACATTGATACCAATCCCTACCGTCTGCTCCTTCGGCCAATCCAAGTAGGGGTTCACCGCCTGAATGCAAGCCCACTCAATCAACCCGACCATAAATCCCGTGGCCAGCACCTGAGGCATCAACTGGAATTCCGGCGATTCAGGCAACAGGCAAGGCACCGTTTTTTCTGTCGGGACCTTGTATCTGAACTGAAAGGTCAAACCAGCCTTCAACGTATCTTTCATAGCTGCTCCACTACTCGTTTTAATGTATTAGACTACCGCAGAGACCGCAGAAGATTCTGTTTTCAAGACATTTCTTTCAGGTGAGGAAGAGCGTATGCGGGTCTGTGGCAGTGAAGACAATGCCTCCTGACTGGGAAGCCCCTTGCCGTATGCAGCAGTGCGAAACCGTTTTCCCTCTCTGCATTCTCGGCGCGCTCTGCGGTGAATTCTTCTTGGCCCCTAGCCGCTTACGTTTGAATGTTTCTCGCTTGCTGCTGATTGATAGACGTGTTACCTTAATAAGTCAAATTCATTGATCTAATGATCATGATTAGAAGTGCTTATCAGACATGGAATGGCAGCAAATACTAGGATTTTATCACGCGGCCCGGCTGGGTAACTTCACCAGGGCAGCGGAGGCCACATTCAGGACCCAGTCCGCGCTGAGCCAACAAATCAAGGCATTGGAAAAAGAATTGGATTGCTTGCTCTTTGAGAGGATGGGTAAAAGAAAACTGCAGCTGACGGCCGCGGGAGAGGAGTTTCTTAGATTCTCGGAAGGGATTCTGGAAAGGTATGACGGGCTCGTGGAGTCATTGAATTCGCTCAAAGGGATTCAGAAAGGGGCATTGAAAATTGCAGCCCCTTTCACAACGCTCTACCACCTGTTTCCAGAGGTACTGAAAGCTTATGTGGAGCAATTCCCGCATGTTCAGTTGACCGTACTGGACCGTCCGCAACAGAAGGTGTTTGAGCTTGTGAAGAGCGGGGATATTGATTTTGGCTTCGCTCTTGAATCATCGGCGCCCGTAGACTTGCTTGTGAGGCGGTGGGCGAAAGTGGAGACGGTCTTACTGACTCCAATAGGGCATCCCCTGACTACCGAGACGCAGGTTACCCTGAGTGAAATTGTCAAGTATCCCCTGATACTTCCACCCAAAAGCCCGGAATATGCGAGTCGCCTGGAATTGGAAGAGCGGCTTTGCAACCTTGGAGCCGGCTATCACGTGATTATGGAATCTTCCAACGTTGATTTGAGTTCGGCGTACGTGGAGATGGGGTTGGGTGTAGCCTTCGCCACCGTGGTAAGAGACCTTCCGATACTGAAGCAAAGAAAGTTGGAATTTATTTCTCTGGGCCATTATTTTGAGCCGGATTACGTCGCGATTGTGGCGAGGAAGAACCGGGACCTCCCTCTCTACAAGAGTGCATTTGCGAACATGATTATATGCAGCCACTGACTATTTGCAAGAAGGCCGCCAATCAGCTTGGAATTTCTCATGACTCATTCTGTGGTGATATGAATGGTGTAAATACAGACTGAGCTGCGGGCAAGGTGATCAAGGGCGTGTCAGATGTTTAAGGCATGAATCCATGATGTCCGATTTGTCTGACGCATAAGGACTTGACATTACAAAATAACTTATGTTTGGTGCGGGTTTCGCTCATGCATCCGCCGTCCCGAACATATCATCCTTCGTCAACCCTGCCACTGTCCACTTAATTGACTATCCTCCTATGCGGAAACCACACACACGGTGGTTAGGCTGCGTTTTGGCACAAAAACTGCTTCTGTTTTTCTTAAGTTCAGCGTGTTATAACGTATAATATTATAACCGAGGAATCGGGAAATGCCCATGAACAGACATCCAATCAGTGGCCAGGAGGCGGTCGCTGATATACGGAACGGCATGAGCGACCGAGCCCTCATGATGAAATACCATCTGTCTGCTACGGGACTTCTGAACTTGTTCAGCAAGCTCGTCAAAGCGAGCATGCTGACAGAAGTCGAATTGATAGACCGGTTTACGAAGGAAGCAGCAGAGATCGACGTTGACCTCGCACAGCCCCCGATCCAAGCAGAGCCGATTCCAGGGGCGCCTACAGTAGAGTGGAAATTCAAGACTGACGGGTGGGTATTCTCTTCGCCTGTAATTGCCGCGAATGCGGTTTTTTTCGGAAGTTGGGATGGACACCTGTACTCGGTCGATTGTGACTCAGGCCATCTCAACTGGAAATTCAGAACCGGTGATGTGATTAGATCGAGCCCGGCATACGTGAACGACACGGTCTACATCGGCAGTTGGGACAGATCTCTCTATGCAATCGATGCGACAACGGGTCAAGCAAGATGGAGATTTCCAACTAAGAAGGAAATCTGGTGCACGCCTGCCGCGCGAGAAGGAACCGTATATTTCACCAGTACAGACGGCAACCTATACGCTCTAGATGCCCACGACGGTTTGGTCAGGTGGAAGTGCAAAATGGGCGGCCGCCTGTTCAGTTGGGTTGAATCCGCGCCTGCCATTTTCGAAGATCTGATCCTTTGTGGCAGGCACGATGGAAGGCTCGTCGCACTTGATTCCTCTTCGGGAAAGTTGAACTGGTCGTTTGAAACCAACGGTCCTGTGGATTCCTCTCCTCTTGTTGCGGACGGCACCGTTTTTATCGGGAGTCAGACGGGCTTTCTACATGCTCTGGAAGCACAAACTGGGGAACAGAAATGGAGATATGACGCCAAGTGGCCTATATACAGTTGTCCGGCATTGTTGCGGGGAACGGTGTTTTTTTCAAGCGCAGGCGGGAATCTGCACGCGGTCGGCGCTGAGTCAGGCCACGAACTCTGGACATTCAAGAGCCCCAAATCGTTCCTCTCTTCCCCGGCGGTTTCTTTGAACGCGGTCTATTTCGGAAGCACCGATAAATTCCTGCATGTACTGGACGCGGAAAGCGGTGAGGAACTTTGGCGATTTGAGACGGCCAATCAGATTTTTTCCGCGCCCAGGGTGTGGAACAAGGTCATTTACTTTGGTAGCAATGACTCATGGATGTATGCCCTCAATGAGCCGTTACCATGATTGTCAAACAAGAATTCGCGCGCCAGCGGGTGTGGTGACGCGGGTACTGCAGCAAGCCTTCAGATCACGAGCACTGAAGTCTTTCCGGAGCATGGTTTCGATGGCGTAATATCCTCTATGATCACAAGCATCATTCTCGTCTTCTGAATTCTGACGGACCGGAAGTGAATCCTTCCCAGCATCCTAGCGCCATTTGTGCCCAGGTTCCCTTCGACAACAAGCGGAATCCGGTTGTGGAAAACTTTTTGTATCAACTCCTCGGCCTGCACCCCGTCGGTCCGATTCGGGAACAAAGCTGAGAAGCGACGGCCCTCGATTGATCCGGGTTCACCGGCCGCCCTCGTGCAAGCTCGATTGGCAAAGGCAATCGTACTGGATTCGTCGACGAGCAGAGTAGGGATTGGAATTGCTTGGAGCAACTTTCCAAAGGAGCTCAATCGAGACCGTCTCAGGTCAAAACTCCCTGAAGGCGACACATCCTCTGCAAACCAAGCGCTCAGGTCAATCGTTTCTTCAGTCAAGCCCTGTGGCACGGAAGATTCTGCAAATTTGCGCGCTTCGCCGGAAGGTTCCATATATCTCTGCGCTTCGTTGAAAAAAATCATCATATTTGACTCGCTGCCCTTCATCGCATTCCTCCGTCGATTCCGTGCCAGTTCCTGTTATAAACGTATATTTATGGTTGCCCGAAGCCCATTTGTCAAGCCGCCACTTTGGTCGCTAGATTCCCAAAGAGCGCTTTCCGGGTTCTGGACTTCGTGGACAGGTATAGCAATTGGCATGCCATTGCTTCCCGAACCCAGGGTCATGAGGCGGACGGGGGGCAATAGCTGATTTGGGGAATTTGTTGCATCGCGGATGTCGCAGGTGTTCTTACAAGGGATTGGTCGAATTGGCTTGTTAATCTTGGCTGTATTGAAAACAGCAATGATAACGCATCTTAACAACGGGGCAAATTGACCTATTCCAATGCGATCAAGGGGCTTTTTGGCCCAAGACCAATGCGCTTTCCAACAGGTAATACGAATTCCCTGTCCAATGGTTAAGACTAAGAATCTCTGTAGGGGCAGACCTGGGTGTCTGCCAACTCTTTGGGCGCACACGCAGGTGCGCCCCTACAAGGCCATGTTACATCCTTGAACGCGAAAAGGTATAAGACCCAGTGAACGCCACTCTCCTACTCAGCGCATCGCGAGTCACGCC
>JBKQMK010000191.1:0-3865 GCA_052146735.1 Desulfomonilaceae bacterium
ACCAGGATCAAGACCAACTGCTGTCACAGCAGCAACCCAGGGCTTCCTGATAGAGGTACGGCAGGGTGGACGTCCTTCGACCAAGAAAATCTTATTCGTCTCGATAGAACGCACCTTCATCACTCCCTCAAGGATGGGAACAAGATCTCGATGGATAGGCACTCGTTTCCATTTCCCCTCTTTTACATCATCAGGCCCCAGGAGTATCATCCTACGGGCCAAATCCACCCTTCGAGCAGTAAGACCAAGGATCTCTGCGCGCCTCATCCCCGTATAGTACGCGGCTTGAGCAATGGGACGCACCCACGCGGGCAGAGCCTCTACGATGCTCTCAAAATCCTGGAAGCTGACGTACACTTCCCGCTCGCCGGATTTCTCAGACAGGTTCTTAACTAAGCGGGCCGGATTCTCACCTATGAGTCGAGCTTCGATGAGGACTTGGAACATCCTGGATAAGGCAGATTTTTCCTTGTTGATAGTCGAGCCTTGCGCCCCTTCGCTTAGCCTCTCCATCTGGTATCGCCTTATTTCAGGTATCCAAATCGACTTTACAGCACGATCCTTACCCAGCTTCTCGACCACATGAACAAAGGACTGCTGATAGCGTTCCACGTTAGGGCTATTCTTTATCTGCGGAGCTTTGAGACACAGCTCGATGCCCTTCCACAGGGTTAGCTCATCCCTGATCGGCTCCTCTGCCAATAGACCCGATGGATTCTCCCAGCCTTGATTCTGAAACATTCTTACGCAGACTTCCCGTGTATTACGGTCCAGATTCTGGTAATCGCCTGTCCTACAAGCCTTCAACAATTCAACCTCGATTTGTCTTGCTTCCGCTTTAGATCTTGCTGTTGTCTTCACCCAGACTGCCTTGGCTCCAAAGGGTCTGGTCGCAAGGGAGTAAACCTTGCCTCTCTTTATTACCGCCATGAACGCATCTCCTCTCGAAGACTCGTCCTGGAAAACCCAAATGATTTCTCACCCCCTTTCGGTGGGCGGGATTTTACCGGCTTAAACCTTTTCCTGTCAATTGGAACCTCGGCTTTCTTAGAATCAATGTAGGCTTTGACCTGTTCCTTCGAGAATCTGCGCGCTCGTGGCGAAATCTGAACACAGCCCAACTTTCCTGATCTAACCAGCTTGTTAACCGTCTTGTGAGCAACCCCCAAAATGTCAGCCACATCAACCACATTCATCAGTGGGCACAGAGGTTCCTCTTGCGCCTGTTCGGCTTTTGTCAATTCGTTTTGTACCATTCCCTCTTTTCCTCCATCCTATCAATTTTCCGCGGAGCCTTGCTCCGCTTCTGCGCCAGCAGCGCTGGCCTTGTGCCCATCCCTGACGAGGGAACTCAGGGAAAGGGCAGGCTGAAATTGCCTTTGGAACATTCAGCCTTTTACAAATTCATTCAGGACCTAATGCTACGTGCCAATCTCTTGAATTCTTTTCGAGAACAGATGCCCATCGACTCCATTTGATCGGCGGTTATTTTCAAAAAAGGGGAAGGAACATCAGTCCCCCTGACCGCCAATTCAACCTTTCTGCCATTATCATCAATCCAATATTGGTGGTTGCGTCTTTTAAGACCGCCTTGGGGCTTCAAGCCGCATCGTTGCAAGGCTTTACGTACAGACTTCGTCGAGTAATTCACTTTTCTTTTCTCCTTTCTGTTTGTTGAGCAGTTGATTTGTATGCGATCAAAAGAATCTGAAATACGTGGTGTCTGGCGAGCACATCTTTGACTTGATGATAAGGTCGCGCCGAAGAAAAAACGGTCTGCAAAGGGCTCCGCAAAAGCGCCTAGACTGGACGGGGGGGGGGCTAAATCGAACTGCCAATAGATGATTTGAAATCCTTGACGATATCAAGAGCGAGAAGAGGGAGACTCCTCCGCATCACTGTCTTCAAAATCTAGGTAACCAAGCTTCCATTCGAGAACGAGGTCAGGGTCGATGACTGTAAGGACTCTGAACAGCTCGTCTAAATCCTTGAGCAATGTTGTAGTGATTGTTCGCAATCTCTTCCGCGTCAGCTGGGAATCATCATGAGCCATTTCTTCATTGAAATCGTCTGAGAAAAATTCGACCAAGTCCGCCACAGCGCAGAGAGGTTCCGTCAAGCTCTGTACATCTTGATGAATGTCCAATATTACGTCACTTCGATCTTTCATACTGACCTCCAACGTTTTGTTTTTCGGCTGGGTTGTGTTCAGCCTTTGTGCGGGTCTATGCCCGGCTTGTGCCCCCGTGCCGGCAGGAGGCAGGCGGAGGCTGAGAGGCCGATGCCTCCAGATTAAATCAACTTTCAGTCAATAATGGGGAATTGATCTCCTTCGTATGCGGCTTGCCTGACAGAATCGAGACACTCTTCAAAGAGCCAGTCTACAAGGTCGAACGGGTCTCTCACTACGCCTCCTATTCCCTGGTGAAGACCATCGCAAATGACATGGCCACACTCGCCGCAGCAATAATATAGCCAGTCAGGTTCAATACGATCGGACCCATCAACCGAATATTCTCCGTCACTGAACACACGAACTCGGTGCCCTGTACCCTGCATTTCATAAAGTTCCGCCCCATCACATCTAGGGCAGCGAAAATCAACCTCCACTTTTTTCTTCAAAATCTCTGATAATTTACCCGTTGTAGTTCCTTTGTTGGTCATTTTCTTTCCTTTCGAATGTTTTTGAATTTACACTGGATTTGGGGAGCCAGTGTTGCCCTCCCTGCCTCGGCTCTTTGCCGTAACAATTGTTCAATATCCTTGGGATTAAACCGCACTGCCGTGCCAAGTTTGACGTGCGGGATACAACCATAATGAACCCTCTTTCTGATAGTTGAGGGCTTTACCCACAAGAGTTCGGCTATTTCAGCCGGGTTGAATAATTTGGACGCCGGCCTCCTTTTAGTTTGAAATATTGATATGTTAAGTCATAAATGAAGGTATGAAGTGCTTGATGAGTATGGGGTCTTGGATGAGGTTAGAAATAAAATACCAATTATTAAAGGTTATTATAAGTAATCAGTAAGCTAATAGATTATGTACTACGGCTATAGCTACAACAATAGCTGTTTGGTAACCCCCGAAACCGGGTTTGTCTTATTTCTCCTGCCCGTTTTCCCTCCTATTCTCTTGTTCCACCTCAGGGGCTGTCTTGCCCTCTACTTCTCTGCGCGCAGTTTCTTCGGAACAGAGGCGTTGAACCGTACACAATCTGCACTGAACTTCGTAACAGCCGGGGTGGTCGCCCCAGCACCAGCGGCAGATTCGGTCGTAGGTGCCGTCGTAGTTCTGAAAGATCTCCACGCTGTCACTGACCGTCCTGAGTAGTTTTTCCAGTTCGTTCATTGCACCGTCAAAGTCAGACCCGTGAGCTTCCCAGAGCGTATTTGCCTGCCGGTAGACTTCACCGATCTGCTCTATGATGCCTACCAATGCGAACTCTATGTAGTCGTTGATATCGATTGACATATTCAAACTCCTTTGAATGCCTGCTTGCGACCATTGGTCGTCTTGAGCAGGCTTTTGTTGTTTTACAGCGCACTATTTTAAATAGTGTGCCGGTGATTAAGCGGAAGAGGACTGGAGAGAATTGTTTTTCCAGGTCATTGATAAATCGGTGCTGAATAATTGCGTGAACGACGTATGGACGGAAGAAAGGGAACCGGCTATATCAAGCAATGGCAATCAACTACGACCAATAATTTGTCTTTATGCTGCTCCAAAATCTCTATTGCAGATAGGTGCCAGTCAGGTTTTATGCATTCACAAATGCCGAAGGCTCCACGGGTTCCTCGTTCGTGCCAAGTCCCGTCAGGCGTAACGATGCCATTAGGGATTTCAATAGTATTCAGATCCAAGGTTT
>JBKQMK010000192.1:0-32732 GCA_052146735.1 Desulfomonilaceae bacterium
GGTTCTGCGAGCGCTTTTTCGAGGATGGAATGGGGGAACCTTTGGCCTGACCAGTTCCCCCCCCCCCGTTTCCACACACTCTTAATCCGTCGTAATAGGAATTTTGCGCGGAATGGCTTTCTCAACTTTGGGCATCGTGAGTTTCAGCACACCGTCCGACATAGCGGCAGAAATTTTGCTCTGATCTATGACATCCGTCAGACGGAAGCTGCGGAAATAGTTTCCTACCCGGTACTCGACCAGGATCGGTTCGCCTTCTTCGCTTTCAGCACTGACTTTCCCTACGACCGTGAGCGTGCCTTCTTTGAGGTCAACTTCCACATCCCCTGAGCGGACTCCCGGCATGTCGGCCAAGAGAACTAGCTCTTTTGAATTCTCGTAAATGTCCACTGCCGGGACAAAATATGTGCCTTCATGAGTGAATTCCCCCTCCGGGGTTGCCACTTGCTGTTTTTGCGTGGCCTGAAGCTCTTGGTCTGCCATGTGACTCTCCTCCTTACTGGCAATCAATGACTACTCATTCCGCCTTGACTGTGATCTGTCGTGGCAGCGTGGCTTTTTCCTTCTGCAGCGTCACGGTAAGCACACCGTCCTTATATGTTGCGCTGACATTCTCGGCGTCCACTTTTCCGGGAAGGGTCAGGCTTCTTTGGAAAGTCCCGGTAGCCCTTTCGCGGCGGTGATAGCTTATCTCCTCACCGGCCTCCTGAGGCTTTCGTTCTCCCTTCAGCATGAGCGTGTCGCCTTCGATCTTTATTTCGAGATCGTCGGTCTTCATTCCCGGAATCTCCGCGGTAACAACATAAGACTGGTCCAAATCCCTCACGTTGAGCAGCGGAAAGAGCCGAGCTCCTCGCCACAAGGGATCGAGCAACGGTTTGCGAGTACTGCCCATGGCGTTGAACAAATCATCCATGGTCCTTTGAAGTCGCTCAAGTTCCCGCCAAGTCGGATCAGTGCCAAATCTCCATCGAATCATTTTTAATTCTCCTCTCTGATCGTCATTCCCATTGCGTTTCCAGAGCTGGTTTTCAGTTATGCATCACCCAAAAAATGTCAAGACCGGGACCGGGATGCTTGGTTGAAAGCTCGGCTGGGAGCATTTGTTAGTTCGTGGCAAATTTGGTGATTGACACATGCTCCAAAAATGGTACATTAAATTATGAATGGTTGATATTTCCTTTACTCTAAAAGTTGTATTTTACCGTTCCGAGTCTGGTAATGAGCCTGTTAGGGACTGGCTCAAGGAACTTCCCCGGAATGACAAACGTCGAATCGGAGAAGACATTAAAACCGCTCAGCTTGCTTGGCCGTTAGGACTGCCGCTGATCAGAAAAATTACCAAGAATTTGTGGGAAGTCCGGACAAGATTAGAAGATGGGATTGGGCGGATTTTCTTCACCGTTGACGGCGACCACATGATTTTGCTCCACGGCTTTATCAAGAAATCGCCGAAGACGCCGCCAAACGAACTCAAGACGGCATTGACCCGCCTCGGCAATTTCAGAAGAGGCAACAAATGAAAAACTCCCATTTGGGTTCCAGCTTTGACGATTTTCTGGTCGAAGAAGGTATCTTGGCGGATGCGCAAGCTGCTGCCATAAAGAGAGTCATTGCCTACCAGATTGAAATGGAAATGAAGCGGGCAAAACTATCAAAATCAGCCATGGCTGAAAAAATGCGCACCAGCCGTACCGCTCTGGATAGGCTCCTTGACCCCACCAATGTTTCAGTAACTCTACAGACCTTGGAAAAGGCAGCTCTGGCCTTGGGTAAGAGTTTGAAAATTGAGTTGGCCTAAGACATACGTTGAAGCGCCTGCCTTACTCCTAGAGCAGGACAAGATTGTCAGCGTGGATGGCTTCGTCGTTGCGCCTGTACCCGAGGACCCAGTCAATTTCAGCAGTTTGGTGGCCTATTATCTTTTGCAACTCATCCGATGCATAGTTGACGAGCCCCATTGCCACCCTGTTTCCTAGGGGATCGCGAACAATTACCGCTGCTCCATGCTCGAAATTCCCCTTGACCTCAGTCACGCCTATTGGAAGCAGGCTCTTGCCGAGCGCAGTGATAGCCTTGGCTGCTCCCGCATCAACCGTGAGATCCCCCTCCGGTTCCAAGTTGTAACGAATCCAATGCTTGCGAGCTGAAATTCTTTCCTTTGCCGGCATGATGAGTGTGCCGCACATCTCGGCTTCCATTGTTCGACGAATGATATTGGGTGTCTTCCCGCCGGCGATAACCATAGGAATGCCCGATATCCTTACTTTGGCGGCGGCATCCAGCTTGGAAGCCATGCCGCCTAGACCCACTCCCGATGACGTGTCACCGGCCAACTTTCTAAGTTCGGGGGTGATTTCCTCGACCAGCGGGATGATACAGGCATTGGGATTGGTCCTAGGATCGCAATCCATGAATCCTTCTATGTCGGTGAGAGTGAGCAGCAGGTCTGCATCCGCCAGAGTAGCTACAAGGGCCGAGAGATTGTCGTTGTCTCCGAGCCGGATCTCTTCGACCACCACCGTGTCGTTCTCATTGATGATGGGTACCGCTCCCCAGGAGAGAAGCGTTGTCAGCGTGTTGCGCGCGTTGAGATAACGTCTTCTGTGGGTGAGATCATCCTTTGTGAGAAGCAATTGGCCCACGCGAATTCCATGACGGCCAAAAGCTGCTTCATACGCGGCCATGAGACGGCTTTGTCCTACTGACGCCGCAGCCTGTTTCTGAGGGATGGTTCGCGCTCCTCCGCGGAGTTTCATGCGCCTTACCCCCGCGGCAATGGCTCCGGACGACACGATAATGAACTCTTTCCCAAGGTTCTTGTAATGGCTTACATCGTCTGCGATTCCCTTGATAGTGCCGTGGTCAAGCCCTTGAGAAGTAGTGACCACACTGGAACCCAACTTGAGGACCACACGCCTGACGCACGAAAATATTTCCTTCCTTGCGGCCGCAGCTTTCATCAGACCCCGCGGATTTGTTTCAATAATTGTGCGGTATTTCGCAAAAGCTCCTTCACTCCCCGGCCTGTCACCGCTGAAATCTCGTGCACGGGGAGGCCCAGTTTCTCGAGTAACGGCCTCAGTTCCCGCGCTGCTGCCTCATTTTCCGGCAGATCCATCTTGGTGATCACCGCAATCATGGGGGTTTGTATCAGACCCTTACCGTAGGAATCAAGCTCACCCATGATTATCGAGAATCGGTCCTTAGCTCCCGGCTCCAACTGTGGAGAGGGGTCGATGAGATGAAGCAAGACCCTGGTGCGCTCAATGTGGCGCAGAAATTTATCCCCCATGCCCACGCCTTTATGTGCATCCCGGATGAGCCCTGGAATGTCAGCCATGACGAAGTCGACGCCGTCCGCAGTTCGGACAACCCCCAAAGCAGGCACTTTTGTGGTGAAAGGATAGTCGGCTATTTTAGGCCGGGCTTTGCTGACGCATGAAATCAGTGTAGACTTACCGCTGTTGGGCAATCCCACCAGACCGACATCTGCTATCAGTTTTAATTCCAGACGGAGGGTCCTTTCCTCGCTGGGCCCTCCCTCGTCGACGCGGCGCGGGGCGCGGTTTCGCGATGTCGCGAACCGGGCGTTTCCTCGGCCTCCTCTTCCGCCCTGTGCAACCAGGACCTTGCTGCCAGCTCCATCGAGATCTGCAATAAGTGCGTCTGTTTCGTCGTCGACGATAAGGGTTCCCACCGGCACAGTAATTATGAGATCCGGGGCCGATCGGCCATGCCGATTGTTCCCGCTACCGTGAGCCCCCTTGCGGGCCTTATAGAGTTGCTGGTATTGGCAATCCAGAAGAGTATTGAGCGAGGAGTCTGCTTGAATAAACACACTGCCCCCTTTCCCGCCATCGCCGCCGTCAGGTCCACCCTTGGGCACAAAGGCTTCCCGGCGAAAGCTGAGGCATCCACGCCCCCCTTTTCCGGATATCACTGTAATACGGGCTTGATCTACGAACTTCACGATGGTTCACGTGACGAGGTGAGAGTGAAAACGGGCTCGGGTGAAACGGCAGTCTGTGTACCTGATATCTCTTTCGATCTGACCTCTTTGGGGGCTCCAGGGGTGAGTCTCACCCCTGAGAGCAAATAATAACACGGAGTTAAAAACGTTCAGGCGGCGGGGAGTATGGTAACTCGCTTCCTGTTGCGATCCTTCCTCTCGTACTTGACGATCCCGTCTATCTTGGCGAACAGGGTGTAATCCCGCCCCATGCCAACGTTTTCTCCTGGATGGATGCTTGTGCCCTTCTGCCTCACGAGGATGCTCCCGGCCCGCACTTTTTGCCCCGCGAAACGTTTGACCCCAAGCCGCTGACCCGGGCTGTCACGTCCGTTCCGAGAGCTTCCTCCTGCCTTCTTGTGGGCCATTGTTATTCCTCCTCCTGCTACTCAAAGGGTACGAATCTATTTATTTACGCAGAGGCCGCTAATTATCATTGTCGGCACTAGGTTTCGACAACGCGGCCCCGAATTTGTCTCAAAGATTTTTCACCGTCATGCTTCGGCAGCAGGCTCGCCTGTCTCCATCGCAACGGATGACTGTTGGATAGTGTCGATCCGCAGGAGAGTGTACCACTGACGGTGCCCCTGTTTCTTGTGATAGCCCTGGCGGCGCTTCTTCTTGAAGACGATAATCTTCCGGTCACGTGCAGTCCGGACAATGGTAGCCCTGACACGGGCTTCCGTGAGCAATGGTTTTCCCAGGGTTAGGCCCTCCGGGGTTGCTACAGCGAGCACCTGATTCAGTTCAATCTCAGAACCGGGTTCCCCGACCAGTTTTTCCACTTTGACCTGATCGCCGGTCTGGACCTTGTATTGCTTTCCGCCGGTTTGGACGATGGCGTACATTTCATAGCCTCCTGAACAATAACACGACATTAAAACATTCCCAAAGGAGCGTGTCAAGTCAAAATCCGCGATCACTCGTGTCGGTTCAGCTACGCGGCAAGGTCGCAGAATTATGTTTCACCGCAGAGATCGCAGAGAACGCGGAGAAACATTTTTTGGGTTCGTCTCAGCACCCTCAGCGATCTCTGCGGTGAAATATTTCTTGTCTTCCTGGGTGAAGCCTCCACGTGACTGAATGATTACCGATCGCTCGGCCACGCTGAAATCAATCATCCCCTATCTTCAGCAAGATCTTGAAGTTGCCGGGCTTTTGAGATTCGCGAAAAGCTTCCTTCGCCTGATCCATTGGGAAGATCCCTGAAATCAGAGGGGTAGGATCGAGCAGACCAGTTTGCATCAGCCTCAAGGCCGCGCCGAACTGCCCGCATCGAGAACCTACAACGGTGATTTCATCTATCACCAGGGGCGCAGGGTTGAAATTCAAGCTCCCATGGTAGGTGCTTTTGAGAACAATGATACCCCGAGGCTTCACTCGGCTGATTGCTAGCTCCCAGCCTGACGGGTGGCCGGAAGCCTCGACTACCACATCGAAGCGGTCGTCACCGGCACAAAATTCATTGAGGGGAATTGCCGACCCTTGCATGTCGGTAAAAAGTTTCATCTTTTCCGGATGCTTCCCGACCAGCACCAGGTCGCATCCAGTGAGGCGGAGCACGCTGCATATTAGCAGCCCCAACTTGCCATCCCCGATGACCGCAACGCGGTGGTCGGGTTGTATCTTTACCTGTTCGAGGATTTCCAGCGCGGCGGCCAGAGGTTCCGTGAACACTGCTTTCTCATCCGACAGATCGGGGGGCACGGGCACTAGGTTCGATGCCGGCAAAGTAAGATATTCAGCCATAGCTCCGTCACGTCCCAGGATGCCCAGAACAGTCCTGTGCCGGCAGTGGCGTTCCAAGCCTTTTCTGCAAAAAGAGCATTCCCCGCACCCGGCATTTATTTCCCCCACAACCCGGAGGCCAACCTGCTGAGGGTCAGACGATCGCTCCACTGTTCCGACGAACTCGTGTCCGGGAACGCCGTGAAAATTCATGTAGCCCTTCACGATCTCCACGTCGGTTCTGCATATGCCTGCCATGCGAACCTTCACAAGGGCCTCGCCCGGCAGCGGATTGGGCACAGGCACATCCTGGAGAGACAGCTTTTCGTCAAACACGAGCGCTTTCATAGCTTTGTTTGCACCCTCATGTCACCCTCACCCTGTGCTCTCCCAGAGGGAGAGGGAATCGCAAAAACCGCTCCAGCTTTGCCCCCTCTCTCTCGAGGAGAGGGGTGGGGTGAGGGGAGAGAAATCAGTGCCAGATCTATCCGCTGCCCATAATCTGCACGACAAGCGATCTGGTGCGGGATCTGTTGTCAAAGTCGAGGAAAACCACCTGTTGCCACGTCCCGAGGCACAGCTTGCCATCCACAATGGGGATGCTAAGAGACGGCTTCATCAGAGCCGCCCGTACGTGGGAAAAGCCATTGCCGTCTCCCCAACGCAGATTGTGAGCATATTCCATGTCCATTGGAGCAATGCGCTCCAAAGCTTGCTTGAGGTCACTGACAGCTCCGGATTCGTACTCAATTGTTGTTACAGCCCCGGTTGAACCCGAAATGATGACTGTGAGCAGGCCATCACCGACCCGCGATTCCGCGAGGAGTTTTTCAAGGTCCGGAGTTATATCCGTACAATCGTTGAACCCCTTTGTACGGAGCTTTATTGAAGCATTGTATATGATCATCTTCTGTCCTTTGTAGCATAGAAATGGCCAAAATATATGTTATAGATAAACTTTCAGAGGGAAGGCAAGATTTACCGCAGAGTGCGCCGAGAACGCGGAGAAGGAAAATGGCTGCACACCAGCGCATCGCCCAGAGGGGTATACCCGGTCAGGTCAACTTCGTCATTCTCGCGATTACGGACCCGCACGCGCTATGCTGCAACTTCGAGAAATGCTGAGACAAAGAATTCCTCTGCGCTCTCCGCGTGCTCCGCGGTGAAACGTTAAGTAATAGAAAATCAACTCGCAGCGGAAAGCGGGAGACCCCATCAAAGTAGAAGGTGCGTATGAAAGTGGGCAAAGACTTGATCATAGTTACCGGTGGAGCCGGATTCATTGGCAGCAACATCGTTAAGGCCCTTAATGAGGCCGGCGAAGACAACATTCTCATCGTAGACCGTCTCGGAAAGGCCGACAAATGGAAGAATCTTCTCGATTTGAAGTTCCTCGATTACGAACACAAGGATGATTTCCTCATAAAGCTGGAGCGAGGGATGTTCGATCACGGTATATGGGCCGTCTTCCACATGGGAGCATGCAGTTCGACCACGGAAAAAGATGCGGACTACCTCATGGAAAACAACTACTGGTTCTCCCGCAGGCTGGCTTCGAGGTACGCGGGGAAAAAGGGGCTCCGATTTATTTATGCATCCAGTGCGGCCACGTACGGGGATGGCCGGCAGGGGTATTCCGATGACCACGAGTCCATGCCGTCTCTGCGGCCATTGAACATGTACGGCTACTCGAAGCAGATTTTCGATCTGTGGGCGCTCAATACTGGTTTCCTGGAGAATGCTGTGGGCCTCAAATACTTTAACGTGTTCGGTCCCAACGAGTATCACAAAGGGGACATGCGAAGCGTGGCGATCAGGTCTTACTTTCAGGCCAAAGAAAAGGGAAGGGTAAAGCTCTTCAAGTCCTATAAGCCCGAATACGGCGACGGCGAGCAGTGTCGTGATTTCATATACGTGAAGGACGCGGTGAAAATTACGCTCTACTTCCTTGAGAAGCCGGAGCTAAACGGGATATTCAACGCGGGCACAGGCTCGCCGCGCAATTTTAAAGACCTGGCCTCAGCGGTATTTTCAGCTCTAGGGACTGAACCCCAAATAAAATATATCGACATGCCGGAAGGCCTCGAAAAGAAATATCAGTATTACACCTGCGCTCAATCCGAGAAGCTGCGGGGGGTCGGCTTTGAGGACGAGTTCTTTACTCTGGAAGAAGCCGTAAATGACTATGTAACTAACTACTTGGAAAAAGATGAGCGCGGGGAGGTGGAGGCTGGACCCTAATGTCTTTCCGGAAACCTATCGGAATAGCTTATCGATTGGAAGCATTGAGGGATCGAATGGGGCTGGTCGGGGAATGGTTAAGTCTGCTCCTGAGTCCGCCAGGGCCTGCAATGTCCCGCGAGAATTCTGTAGGACCCAAAGACGATCACCTCCGACCATCCGTGATTATGGTTTTACAGCCATCGGGGAATGGTATCTGCGTCGCCCCCCTTCATACACGGGATTCTGCTGCTGAACACGCCGTGTGGTGCGTTCAGCAGCACAGGAATGTGCATTGCCTGAACCCAAGTAGCTCCGCTTTCCAGATTCGGTCTTGTCGTGCCAGTCTTTACAGCAATAAATGAGACCGGATGAGAAATAGCCTCCCGACACTCCGGATTCTCCGGCTGCTTCGCCAACCTTGCAGGAGTACAACCAAATTATTCCCTTCTCGGCCTGTGTCACCGCTTGGTCAAAAAGGTTTCGATAAGCCTGGCGCACCGGACCTGCCTCACTCTTCATAGCTTTAGTGATCATTGCATGTTCAAGTAACCGTTCTTCGGTTATCAGGGTTCGACAGGCATCTACTATGAACAAACAGCGCGGATTACCCGGATTCCATTCGGAAACTGGAATATCATCGCCCTTCAAGCACAACTCGGATTCATCGAGATCACCATTACGTTTGTGAGCACCGTGACCTGAAAAAGTGATAAAAACGTAGTCCGCTTGTTTGGCCGTGACAACGTTTGGCCGCAATTCCTTCCAAGACGGGGTGTTCAGGATCACAATTTCGCTAGTCTCCCACGCGCCTCCGCTGGCTGAAAGAAGGTAATCCCGAAAATTGACGACGTCCACCCTCGCGCCCGGTAAATCTGATTCACCAGGGACACGGGAGGCTTCTACAAGAATCGCCTTTCGTGCAAAGGCCATCTGTTAAGTCCTCCTAGCTCAGAAATTTGGCGACATACTGGCGAAACGCGGGGTCATATCCATAGATATTGTCGAGATCTAGTTTCCACCAAACTTTGTGGCGACGGATCATTTCCGATGCATAAAACATCTTCGCGATTTTGCTCTCATTACCATTGTTGAAAGACCAGAGGTGTTCCAGCAGGTTGAAAACGAGGCAGCAGTAATTCTCGTACCGCATTGCTTCTTCGGTGGTCTTGTCTATTTCCTTCCACGCCTTACAGAAGTTGTCATCCTCTAAGTACGGATAATCGATGCTAATACCGATTACCTTGTCGATTAAATCGTAAATGCGTGATCGACGCTGTGAGCGCAAAGTGAAAACGCAAACAGCCACCGAAACTATTGCAGCGATGATAGCGGAGATGATTGCTGACACTGTCGCTAATGTCATAGCCTCCCTCCGATGCAGGAGCGTCGCAAGAGAACAAGCAACATGTTGGAGAGTTTGCCCGCGCCCGACATCTTTCTACATAATCGTGGGTCCCCCGGCTGTGGGTTTATTGTAATGAGAGTTCAGAGTCGCTTTGATGGTGTTATCTTTTCCCGTCCTATGTCAAGCATTATTTGATGTGTAACCCTTTTTGAACTGCGGAGCTTAACAAGATGGGGAGTTCAGGGAACACCATACCTAATTGTTGAAGAGAAATGTTTTGAAGGGCTGGAGCGCAATATAGGAAAAGCTGCACCGGTGGTTGATCCAGGCTCCTCTCATCACATTACACAGAGAGGCAATAGGAGGCTTCGGACCTACTTCTAGTTGAGCGCGACAAATTCATCGGCCACCTTGAGAACACGCTCATTCCGGTGTTTCGAAAAGAAGCCAGAGCCAAACAAGAAGGACGGCGGTCGTCATTGACTATGGTGTACTCGTAATCCCCCAAGTTACAAAAAGGGAATGGGTTTGAGCCGCCAAAGCCGACAGAAACTGGAATTAAAACGTTGACTTGATGAAGTGCCAGGAGTAAGAGAAGCCCCAGGTCAGAATTGATACAAAAGGAGATAAGAAATGGCAAAAATTGGAAATGTGAAATTGCAGGATGATTTGCATCGGATACCCAAGAATGAGGATAATGTTGTTATGGGTAGCGATACGCGGACTCTGGACGGCAGCATAGTGTCCTTGCAACCAGTCATTCGAGGGCCGATAGACCAGTTTCGGACATACGCATTTCAGTGGGCTACCCGAGCTGATGTAGACTTGATGAACGCGTACGCTGTCAACGGCTCTTTCTTTGAATTGGCTCCTGAAGAGGGTGGACCAACTTATCAAGTTATCTTTGCAGCCCAGGGCTCAGTAGTGGCTAAACGTTACAAAAGGGAAGAAGCACATCGTCATTCAAACGGGGAAACAGATGAACTCTATTGTGGGGAGATTAGAGTTATAAGCAAGTGGGTGCCTAAACCCTCGTAATTAGGTGCAGTGGGATGCAGTGACCGAACGGAACCGCATCGTTGGCCCTACACCGAGTCTTTTTGCTACCGATGCGGTTCGTCCCGCGCGACGCAGGATTCACCGCACGCCGCCTGGGCTAATAATTGAGCGACGGCCAGGAGAAAACCATCTCTTCCCTGCCTTGCCAGCAATGACAAACCAACAGGAACTCCTGAGACGTCGGCCACCGGCAAGGTCACCTGCGGTAGGCGTCCTATCCCGGCAAGGGCTGTCAGGGAAAGCGTCCTGGGATAGTAGTCACCCGCGGTGCGGTCAAGTCCCAGAGAGCCTTTAATTGGAGCCAGCGCGGGGGTGGTGGGCATGCACAGCAGATCATTGGGGCCGAGAAACTCATTCAAAAGCGAAAAATAGTCCTCCCTCTGACGAACGGCCTTCGGAACCTTCCCACGGTCCATGTTTTTGGTAAACTCGAAGTTCATCCTGGTTCTTGGGCCGAATTCAGGCTTTGCCTCTTCCACCCAGGACCCCAGGCAGCTCCAGATCTCAGCCCATTGGATGCGGCGATGAGTTTCATACCAGCCCTTCAATCCTGATTCAGAGGCTTGCTCAACAATATCCTTCAAACGAATTTCTGCAACTTTTCCTGAAAAAATGGTCCTTATTGTGTCGACAGGCTTGGCCAATGCATCCTTTACTTCGGCATCGCAAATAGCAAATGCTTCTTCGAGCAAATGCACCTTGCCGACACTAAAACTAGAGGGAATGCCGCAGGCCAATAATACGGAAGCCGCCTTTGCCAGTACCTCACAACTGCAAGCCAGAACACCCACTGTATCAAAGGTGGGAGCCAAAGGATTGACCCCTGCCACCGAAATCCTGCCGTGGCTGGGGCGCATTCCGAATATCCCGCAATTGCTCGCAGGGACCCTTATAGAACCGGCCGTGTCGGTACCGAGCGCAAAATCAACTATTCCGCAAGCCACAGCAGAGGCAGATCCGCTGGATGAACCGCCGGGAACGCGATCCGGGGCTCTGGGATTCAATGGCGTGCCATAGAAGAAGTTTTCCCCATTCATTCCAAAGGCCAGCTCGTCTGTGATCGTTTTCCCGACACATTCGGCGCCGGCCAAGAGAAGTTGATCCACGCATACCGCGTTAGTAGCCGCCTTCGGATGGGTATCACGCCAGGTAGGATTCCCGCAGGAAGTTTTGTAGCCCCCCAGGTCGATGAGATCTTTAACGGCAAACCGCAAGCCGGTCAAAACCCCGGAACTCTTTGGTTCTATAACCTCGGTTTCAACGAAAGCCTTGGACTCTTCAATGTCGTACGGCATGAGCGCTCGGGTCGTAAGGTAGATCTAAAATCGTAATCAATACAAGGGGAACCATTGTCGATTTATTAAGGTAACCGTTCAACGGGGATTTGGCGACCGGCACGGAGGCCGGTCCTACCGGACTCATGGTAGGGCCGGCGTCCCTGCCGGCCATGCTTCAGGCGGGGTAAACCGTTTACCATGTCAACGATTAAGCCATTATTTATACGAACCGCCACTATAAAAATCCGGATACAGCTTCGCCGCGCAATCCGGGCATATACTATGGCTGAAATCAGCCTCGGAATGATCGCGAATGTATACTTCTACCTGAGTCCAGTAACCTTTATCATCGCGGATCTTCTTACACGACGCGCAGATCGGCAACAGGCCGCTCAGCGCCTTCACCTTTGCCAACGCTTCTTGCAATTCCCCAACAAGTTTGGATAAATTCTTTTCAGCTCTCTCTCGCTCAGCGACCTCTTGTCTCAATTGTTCATTTGTTCGCGAGAGTTCTGCCGTTCGTTCCTTCACCCTTTCTTCGAGTCTATCGCGGGCATTGCGAAGGTCTTCTTCTGCCTCCTTGCGCTGGGTTACGTCCTGCCTCATTACCCAGAACCCCATGAGATATTGGCCCTTCACATTGCCTACGAGCGTGGTTTCAAAGTATCTTGCCGGCCCGTCGGGCTCGACTTCTTTTGCTTCAAAGGAATGAATAGGACAACCCTCTGTCAACCAGGAACGCAATTGGCTCGTGTAATCGTCATTCAGAGGCAACAACTGTTTCATTCGGACCCCCCTGAGGTCCTCTATGCCTTCTTCTCCGCTAATTCTGGCCAATTCGCCATTTCCTCCGACCAATTTGGCCTCTGACAAAGAGTGCAACAATTCGGACACGGGCCTCTTCCATGATATTTGACGCGTAAGAACGAATTCGCCGATGCCAATCGGAAACACGTCAACTAATTGCTGATACTTCTTGCTTATTATGAGTTGTTTTCGTTCGGCGGTCAGGTCTTCAACCAGCGACAGCGCCAATCGTGAATCTTTGAATCGAATGGAACGTAGATTTAGCCTGCACCAAAAGGGCTTCTCGTCTATCTCCAACAGGGCATCGAAGAGTCTGTTCTTTCTGTGGGAAAAAATCCGGTTGACCTCCGACAAAGCCAGTTTACTATCTGCCAGGTCCGGGAATAGGGATGAAAACAGGCGGCCAACGAGGGTCCCATCTCCATTTGCCATCTTGTTCGCAGCCTGGTTGGCAAAGACTATGGAATGCCCGGCATCAACTAAGAGGGTGGGTATGGGCATCGCTTCCAATAATTTGCCGAAGGTGACGTTCTTGATTTTTCGAAAATCAAAACTTCCTGACGTGGTCACGTCTCGTGTGAAAATGGTATCCAGATCAATTGTTTGTGAGGCTAGCGGAGATTGTCGGAGTATGCCGGGATCGGCAAGAAATTGGTCACGTTCTCTCGGTGTGCGTCGGCCCTTGTGGTCCATTAGGAACTCCCCCGCCCCGTGCAGAATAAGTAGGTCGAACCTTTGGTTTCAGTGTTTTACTATTGTTTTTTTTGTTTCCCCGCACCCTTTAGACAAGACAGACCTTTTCTCTTAAGGATGGTTCCGTATTCGACGTATAGTCATGGCACGGTTAAATACACGATGTCGTTGGGTGGGTCAAGCAAAAAAAGGAGTGGCTTACCCGCTGGCCGCGTGTTCAACTATGCATAAAGATTACCATTTGTCATTGGCGCTCAGGTGAGATGTCTGTCCAACCACCCGACTTGACATTGTAAGGCTGTGATCCTAACTTGCCCTTATGTCCCAGAAACTTGTGGACGCCATCCGAATCGACTTCTACGTTGTCTTTTGGTAAGCGTTCAGCGGGCAAGCAGAACTCACCGCAGAGTGCGCAGAGAACGCGGAGATGATCATAGACTCGACCAAGACCACCGAAACTATAATTGGTGCGGCCATTGAAGTTCATCGCGAGCTTGGCCCTGGTCTGCTGGAGTCAACCTACGAGGCATGCCTTGCGTATGAGTTAGTTGAACGAGGGCTGAAAGTCGAGCGACAAAAAATTCTGCCCGTAGAGTATCGTGGGGTTCGTTTGGATTGCGGTTATCGGATTGACTTGCTGGTAGAGAACCTCGTTATCGTCGAGCTTAAGGTCGTAGAGAGGCTGGAGCCGATTCACGAGGCTCAGCTTCTTTCGTACTTAAAACTGTCTGGCGCTCCCATCGGCTTGCTGTTGAACTTCAATGTCACAGCACTGCGAAGCGGAATACGTCGTCTTGTAAACAATTTGAAGGAGAATTTGCCTCCGCGTTCTCTGCGCTCTCCGCGGTGAACGCTTACTTTATTTTCCTCGCTAAGAAGGCAGAGTGTGACCGACAAACAATTACCGTCTTATCTTCCAAAGAAGTTTCAGAGAATACATCTGGAGCTGACCAACAAGTGCAACTTCTCGTGCGTCTTTTGCCCGGACGGCAAGATGACCCGGAAGCGCGGAGTCATGGATGAAGCCCTGGCCCAATCCGCACTGGATCAGATTTCAGAGCTTGACTTGGCAGAGAAAGTGACCTTTCACGTGATGGGGGAACCGTTGTTGCACCCCCGTTTTTTCCCCATTCTGGATCATGCTCGTGCACGCGGCCTGGCAGTCGGGCTCACTACCAACGGGGCACTGCTGAAACCTGAGACCATACAGGCGCTGGCGGAGCGAGATCTGCGCCAAATAGATATTTCCTTGCAGACCCCGGACAGACAGAGCTTCCTGGCCACCCGCGGGACTCGTATGGACTTTGACGATTACCGGACACGAATACTCGATCTGTTGGCCGCGTGCGCTGCCAGACCCTCGCTTCCCATTTTTAAATTCCGTATCATGACCACGTCCTTTGCGAAGAAGATGCGAGAGCAGCTTGGAATCCCCAATTTTATGGGCAGCTCGGAGGTTCTAAGGAACACGATCCTGGAATGGGCCGAAATAATTTATCAGCGGCTCGGCCTCAACCACGACAGAAGGAATCTGTCCCAAAAGATAAAGAGAATCGGCATTCATGGATGGAACGTAATCGAGATCAGCCCAAACGTCTTCATAGAGACTTATGTGCTCACCGACTGGGGTAATGCCTTTGCCGGAAACGGTGTTATCGAAGCGGCACACGGCTACTGTTTCGGGATGCGTGACCATTTTGCGGTTCTCTACTCAGGAGATGTTGTCCTGTGCTGCGTAGACTTTGATGGCCGCACCTCGATTGGTAACCTGAAGGATTCATCACTCCTTGAAATTCTTCGCAGTCAGGAACTTGAACGCATAATGAAAGGGTTTCAACGAGGACGTCTTGTCGACCCGCACTGTCGTCGATGCCTGGGAAGTAACAGCCGTTTTGGCTCATGGGTCAAGCCCGTTGCGTCCATCCTGGGACTGAAGATTCTCAAGCCTTTCTTCTACCGCAAATACAAGTTGTTCGATTGAGACGTTGAAATTATTACGTGAATCTTCCGGCAGGTAAGCGGCCTCTCCTTGATTCTTGGGAGAGAAAGGTTTACCTATAAATAAGATCACATGCCGGACGGACGGGGCCTCGAATAGTGAATTCCTCTGAACGAGAGGAAAAACAAAGATAGCGAATCTCCGACGGCAGATCCGTCAGAAACTGCCCGGCAATGGCTTCAAATGCTATTTTCGGGCAATCAGGAGGCAAAAGATGGACAAAGAGCCCACATGTCCGCATTGCGGCACCGAGATGGATCCTATCGAGACTCCGCTGGATTCATCCTGGGGTGGCGAGACACATTATGTCTGCTTTAATGACGAATGTTGCTACTTCAAGAATAGCTGGGAAGCCCTTGATATGCAGGGAGTCACAAAGACAGGCTATCGTTGCCGCATAGACGCCCGAGGAGCGTGCGGTCCAATGGCAGTTTGGTCTTCCGACGCTCTGAAGGATCAGGTCTGCCGGAAAGTCGAGGAAAAGGCTTCTGGAAAAGGCGCTGATTGACGAGATGCCACAACTGATATTTGGTGCAAGGGCGACATACAGGTCGCCCGTTTTGTTGGTAGCGTAGAAGCGTAGCGATTCTGAAAAAAAGGATGACAAACATTCCCCCGTGGAGTACATATAACTCTCTTTTTAGCCATGTGTCATAGTGAAGGAGGAAAGCATGCAGTGGATTAAGCCGGCTAAGTTATTTCTTTTGGTAGCGGTCGTTGCTATCGCAACTGTGCCTTTTACCGCGGAAGCGGGCTGATGTAGCTTTGTCCCCTCCTGGTCAGGGGGAGGCAGCAGTTATAGTGCGGGGGCAGCGTCTTATGGGGCCGCCGGGTACGGATATGGGTATGGATATTACGGATATCCCGGCCAGTTCAACTACGGACAAGCGCCGGCCCGGACCTACAAAGCCAAGAAGCGATCTCCCCAAGCCAAGCCAGTCAATCGATAAACGAAAAGTTCATCGACCTAAGCGGGAGGATCTCAGCAGAATGAGGTCCTCCTGATTATGAATCCTCGATCGGAATAGCGCGGTAAGAAAATCAGAGGCCGGAAGCACTGTGTCCCCACATCAGGGCACAAATACTTCCGGCCTTGTGGTTAACGCGGTCGAATAGTCGACTTCCTACATTCCCGACCAGTCTTTCTTATTTCCGAAAGCAAGCCAAAGAACCGCTGTTGTTACCGATACTACTAAGAGAATCTCCATCTGTGCCTCACCTCCACCGAACATTCTCACTACAGGAGGAGGCAACATCATGTCAATAGGAATTTTTTCCAGAACTGGAGGCCCTTTCAGAGGCGTCCTTCCAAAGAATGAGCGTACCCCGTCAGTTCCGCGTACCCACGCCCCTTAATTTTCTTTCCATCCCGGAACCCCTGGGCAGTAACCGCGCCCTCCCAGTAGATAATCCCTGTTGATGATCCGGAGGTAAGCTCCTGCTCTTCCATTGCCGGTGTGACGTCCAGCCGAAGGTTACTGCCGGGGATCTCCACAGTCCAACCGGACGGATAGACGGCCTTTGTCGTGTGACTTGTCCACGTCCCTTTGGGCAAGATCACGATGCGTTCTTTTCCCAGGTCAACAGCAGGACCTTCTTTGGGAACGAGCGTCCCGAAGGCTCTCTCAAACGTGTTGTCCTTTTTCCGCAGGTGAAACACCATGACCTCAGTTCCGTCATCGAGTTGCAAACTGAACCAGTCCCACCCACTCTGGTCGTTCTGGAGAATGCTGGAACCGAATTCGTGGTCCATCCACGCTAGACCAGTGACAGCGTGTTTGATACCCTTGAAGGTCAAGGTCCCTTCTGCCTTGAGTCTTGTGAAAGAGTAATAATAAGATGCCTGGTCTGTTGAATCTCCCTTCCGGCTATACCCGGCGTCACCATGCAGAACAACCGGTTTCAGCGGGGCAAGTCGAAGAGTCAGCGCGTAGTCTTGCTCTCGGGCCGTAATTTGTATTTCCTTTCCCCGCATCTTCGCGGTCCAATCTCTGACACCGACGTCGAGATTATCTGAAGCCGCGTGAGCTAGTCCCGGACCCTTGCGCGTCAAGAGTTCGGTGTGGAAAAAGTCATGGTTGGAAACGTCCGTGATCGCAAAATGGGCTGGATAGAGGTCCCTGACGGCCCAGGCGGAGAGTTTGCCAGTAGGTTTTCGGACTACGGTGCGACGAAAAAAAGTCAATTGGAAGCCCCACCAGTGGTCCCTTTCAGACTCAAGATTCCCGGTGAAATACCACCACTCTGTCTGAAAATTAGAGTGCTTTCCATGGTCTTTGGGGAAGGTGAGGACGCTGCGGGGGCTTGTATCGGCACTTGGAACTTCCGAGGCCAACAGTGCCGGCGCAAAAATGGCCAAAGCGCACAGCCAAACGGCCAAGATTCGAATCACTACCTACTCCTTGTCTAAAGGGCGAACGTACGGAATTATGGCAGACATCCGCGGTCGAGGTGAAGCTCTTTGAGCATGACGGAACAAAAGCGATCATCGTTGGAGTGAATATGGTATAGGAAGCAGCGGTTCCCCGGGAAAACTCAGATACAAGACTACAGCGGAGCTTTTTGAGCATGACGACTCTCAAATTCATCCACGCGGCGGATATCCATTTGGGCCGCCCTTTCTCTGGTTTGAGGCGGTCCAGTCCGGAGTTGGGAAACCTCTTCATTCAGGCAGGATACGATGCCTGGGACCGGATTGTCACTACCGCGGTGGATCGGAAGGTTGATTTCTTGACCCTCGGGGGAGACGTGTTTGATGCCGCTAATCCCACAGTTCGCGCCAGGGTTGCGTTCAAGAATGGTGTGGAGCGGCTTTATGACGCAAAAATCCCGGTTTACATGTCAGTTGGCAACCACGACCCGTTAAAGAGTTTTCCCGAATCGCTGGGAACTCTGCCAGGTCTGCATCTATTCGGGCCGATCCCTGAAGGGACCCGGCTTGCCGGCGAAGAACAGACTGATGGTGTGATGATTTTCGGCGCGGGATTTGAGAAGGCTGTAATCACCGATAACCTCGTCCGCAAGTTCCGGCGGGATCCGGGACTGGACCTGGCCATAGGCGTTGTCCACGCAAATGTTGCCGGAACATCGGGTCATGAGAATTACTCACCGTGTACACTGGATGATCTAAAGGCCGCGGGGATGGACATCTGGTGCTTGGGTCACGTTCATTCATCTCAGGTCCTGTTCCAGGACCCTCTGATTTTGTATCCGGGGACCAGCCAGGGGGCTCATATCAACGAAAGCGGTCCTAGAGGCTGCCATATGATTGTTGCACAGGCCGGCAACGCTGCCGTGGCGGAATTCATACCACTGGCGCCAGTTTGTTGGCTCAAGGTGGATCTGGATGTGACGGAGTGTCAGAGTGCCGAGGATCTCTTGGACGCTGCCGAGGCCCGTTGTTCCCATACCTCTCTCGGTGCAGACGGCGTCCTGGCCGCAGTGGTGCGTCTAAACCTAACGGGAAAGGGCGGCCCGCAAGGTCTCGGAACGATCGCAAGAGATCCGGAGTTCTTCGAGGTCCTGTGCGAACGGCTGGCAACATTGTCATTGCCGGTGTTCCCCGAATCTGTGCGCGATTCGACCCGATCATCTACGAGTCTGAACTCCTTAAAAGATGAAGAAGGCTTTCTGGGAGACTTTCTCGAGCTGTGCCGAAGATCGATCGAAGCCCCCGCCATGCGCGACCATCTCCTGGGAGGCGTGCAGGCCGAGCTTTTGAAAAAGCTGCATAGACGCTATATACCCGCTGGGCTTGACCTCGAAGGACTGAAGAATGACTCGCAAGCAGTCGCAACATTGTTCAATGAGGCTGCGGATCTGGTAGCTGGGATGTTCTTGGAATCTGAGGACATACGTTTTTGAGAGGCGTTGAGCAGTGACCGTTCACCGGGCATTTGGTGACCGGCACGGAGGCCGGTCCTACTGGGCTTATGGTAGGGTCGGCGTCTCGCCGGCCACGTTTCAGGCCGGGTAAGCCGCTTTCTCGGTGATCGGTTAGGTTGAGGGTTCAACGGATTGCGCCCAAACAAAATTCTGAAATGGGGGTCATAAGGACAGGCGGAAATGTGGGTCGAGGAAATATCTATTGAAAGCTTCGGTGCGTGCAAGCACGTAATGATTAGTGATCTTGGCCCAGGGCTGACGGTGATCGTCGGCCCCAATGAAGCAGGAAAGAGCACGATCTTAGAATTTATGCGTTGCATTTTCTTCGGCTTTAGAAAAAAGAGCGGGAGAACAAACATCTATGAGACGCCTGAAGGGACCCCACGAAGGGGATGGGTGAGCGTTCGTACCAGACAAAGCCGAAAACTACGCGTCCAACGGACTGAAAAGGTGGGTTCCAAAGAGGGCATTTTGACGATTTCGGATGAAAGGGGTGACGATCTTGACTCTGCGGCGATACCCCTGTTTCGTGCAGGACTCGAGAGAGGGGCCTATGAGACCCTCTTTGCTTTCGATCTTGACCGGTTGCGACAGTTGGACCAGGAAGCCCTTCGAGGCAAGATCGTCTCCGCGGCACTGGGTTCAGTAGCGGTGAATCCCTTGGACATCCTCAAGAAGTTGGGCGAGCGCATCAAACAACTGATGAAACAGTCCCTGAAGGAGGATGAATCGCTGTGGGCAATTCAGTCACGCATGAGCGCATTGGACAAACAGCTCAAGGAACTGGCCCTAGAACCTGAGAAGCATTCGGCACTCAAGGCACGCCTGGAAACGGTCGATCACCGGCGCAGACAAATATCGGCTGAAATCGAGAGCAAGGAAGTTTACCTGCAAAACCTGGCGAATACCAACCGTTATGAAGATCAATGGAGAAAGCTCGTCTCTCTGGATCACGAATCACTACGGTTTCAAGATGCGCGTGATTTCCCGACGGATGGAATTCCCCGTTTAGAACAGGCCTCTGAGAGAACGCGTGAAGCCTCGCAAGAGGCATCTGAATTGGAAGAGCGCCTGCGCCATCTCAAGGATCAAGTAGCAAGGCTCAATCCGGATATGGCGCTCCTGGAGCATACGGATTCCCTTCACATGCTGGTTCGGGACGCCCGGAGCGTGGCTCGGCGACCTCAGGAAATACAACAATGGGAAACCGCGCTGACCCAGTCCAATCGCAACCTTGAGGAAGAAATTGCCACTCTTGGCAGCGGCTGGAATCGGGACCGGGTGGTTCGATCAGACCCCTCACTGGTTCTCGACGAAGAAATCCGGATATTTATGGATTCATGGCGAACATCTAGCGCGAAGATTACTGGCCTGGAGACGCGGCGGACTGAGTCCGGGGAAAGGGTGAGACTCCAGGAAGAGAAGATAGAGCGTAAAGCCGCGGAATTGGCTAAGGTTGTGCCGCATTGCGAGGGTTATCTTGAACCGGATGTTCGTAACAGGCTCCAGGAATGGAAGGAGCTTCACAGCGAAATCTCCGGCCTGGACATGCGTCTTTCCGACAAGGCTGAAAGAGTCCGGCTTCTCATCGCTGAACGCGAAGAGGTGGATACAAATCTGAAGAGCTTGGCAGACGAACCTGCATCAGCCATTTCTCCTGTTGCTTTTTGGACCCTCATGGCGCTGCTCAATGCTGCTGGAATCAGCATGCTGGTTTCAGCGTGGCTCAGTTCAGCACCTGTCTTCCACATTCTGCTTCTGACGGGCTCGTGCATGATTCTGTCCAGCGCCTTTGTTGTGCGCTGGAAGGTCCATGAGGAACGCCGGCGCCGTATCCGCATTGTTAGTGAGAAGGACACCCTCGAAACAAAGAAGAGTAATGTTACTCACGAGATAGGCGAGACGGAAACAGGACGGCGCGCCCTTGTGCAACAGATCCATAACCTGAGGCAGAATCTTCGGGGAATTGCACGCGATGTCTTGGGCGATCCGGATGCGGGAACGGGAGAGGTTTTAGAAGCCGAAAGGGGCTCCCTGGCCGCTGAAGAACCGTTTCGTCGACGCCGACTCCTCGAGGAAGGGCTGAAGTCTGACAGGGCGGATCTGGACTTTGAAAGGAGCCGGAATACAGAAACGATAAGGCTCCTCGCGGAAGCGGAGAGTGAGTTGGAAACCCTGAAGGGAAGATGGGACGATTTTGCCGCGGATAAAGGTCTGGATACCGGCTTAAAGCCTGAAACCGCATTGGAATTGGTTCGCCGTCTTCGTGAAGTGAAGAGTAAACTACGAGAGATCTCCGAACAACAAGATGCCTTGGAGACTATGAAGAGGGATTGGGAGGAGTTTTCTCATCGAGTGAGCGGGTTGGCTCAGGAAATGGGCCGTCTTTTTTCCCTGGATGTCTCGCCCGTGGATCAGGTAGAGCTATGGGGCCGTGCCGAGCGGGAAGCTTCTGACTCTCTCTCCGAAAAGAAGGTACTTCTGGAGAGGGTTAAGGAACATGAGATCCACTTACGGGTCTTGAGAAGGAAGATGGAGGACGCGGACAGCCAGATAGACGCGCTCATGGAAGCGGCTGGGGCTGAAGATGAAGAGTCGTTCCGTGACCTCTCGCAGCGGCACACAGAGTACAAGATCATCGAACAGGAACGCCGCGTTCTCGTTGACAGTCTCTTGGCCGGGCTGCGAAAGGAAGACGAGGAGGTTTTGCGCCGGGAGATGCAGGCACGCGATTGGGATGAGAGTCGACGCATGGCCGGATCCCTTGAGGAGGCTCTACAGCATCTGAGAGAAGAGTCCGAGGGTTTGGCCCGCGAGGCTGGCATGCTCACCAAGGAGATCGAGACCTTGGAGGCCCAAGAGGAAACGGATCGTCTGCTGGCGGAGAAGGAAGAATTGCTGGCGCGGTTCAGCGACGGCCTCAAGGAATGGATAGTTTTCAAGCTTTCATCCGATTTGCTGGAACAGACCATACGAATGTACGAGTCGGAAAAGCAGCCCAAGCTGCTTGCACGGAGTTCTGAAATCTTCAACGCAGTAACCGGTAACTCCTACAAAAAGGTTCTCTTTCCACTGGATGGGGATCGCGTCAAAGTGGAACGCGCTGACGGCGCCAGAATCGAAGAGGAATTGTTGAGTCGGGGCACACAGGAACAGCTTTACCTTTCCATGAGGCTGGCTCATCTGGACGTATACCATCGAGAGAAATTCAATATTCCCATGATGATGGACGACGTGCTGGTGAACTTTGACTCCCAGAGGGCCACCCGAACCGCCGATGCCCTGGTAAAATTTGCAGAGGAGACAGGCTTACAAATCCTGTTCTTTACTTGCCATCCACACACGGCCGCCCTCTTTCCCGACAATGTTGCCCGATTCCAATTGGGAGCAACCCTGGAGGGGCAGAGGAGCCTTAACTGGTGAAAACCACGTCGCGGTCTTTTGACAATCCGCGAGTGTCCATAGAGTTGAAGGAGTAAAGATGCTTTCCGTTAACCCTCTCTACCTTCTGAAACATCGCGCAAGGCAAATAGGCTTCAATTGGAGCAAAACAGCCTTGGTTGTTGGAATTTTGGTTATCTGGCCGGTCCTTGGCTCATCCATCGCGCTGGGCCAAGCGGTTCCAAACAGGGGACTCAAGGAATTGCAGGAGGCGTTCAGATTTGTGGCCAGGACAGCGAAACCCGCAGTGGTCAATGTTTCCGCGGTCAAGATAGCGTCCCGCCAGACCTCGCCAGATTTGGATCCTTTCTTCCAGAACCATCCGTTTCGGGAATTCTTTGGCGATGAGTTTTTCAGACAATTCTTCGGGGGCCCGAGCGGAACGCAAAGGTACCGCCAACAAGGGCTCGGGTCTGGCTTCATAATTGACCCGAGGGGCTACATAGTTACGAACCGACATGTCATCGCCGGGGCCGACGAAATCCAGGTAACCCTTGAAGGTAAGAAGAAGTTCAAGGCAACGGTGGTGGGCGCAGATCCGAAGACCGATGTAGCTTTGATCAAGATTGACGGCAGAAACCTGCCTTCTGTAAAGCTTGGGGATTCGAAGACTCTTGAAGTGGGAGATTGGGTGCTTGCTGTAGGTAATCCCTTCGGATTGACGCAAACGGTTACAGCGGGGATAGTGAGCGCCAAAGGACGTTCCGACATGGGGATTTTGGATTATGAAGATTTCATCCAGACCGATGCAGCAATCAATCAAGGAAACTCGGGAGGCCCGTTGGTGAATATAGAAGGGGAAGTGGTTGGTTTGAATACAGCCATCTTATCCAAGAGCGGCGGCTCCGTGGGGATAGGCTTTGCGATTCCGGTAAACATCATCAAGAAAGTCGTTGACGCGGCCTTGTCGAAGAGACTCGCTACGCCCGGCGGCAACAACGGCATCCCGCAAAGGCCGTTGCTGCGGAAGGCGCCCGCTCCGTCTCGCCAGGGCCAGCCACCTCACGATCGTGCGCTCCCTGGCTTGTCGCACGGGGCGGGGAGTATCTGACGAGCCGGCTTAGATCCTCCCCGTCAGTCGAGATATTTCCCTGCGATTTGGTAGGAAATGGAGGAAGTGTCTCCCTCTTCGTGCTCTGTTGAAGGGCAAACTTTACCCTTGACGGCAGGTTTCACTTTTATATACATTCATGATGGTGTATTATGAAATTATTCTTCAATCCAATATCGGAGGATTAAATGAATAGTGCGACTGCACGCTTTTGTATAATTACGATCCTGAGCGTAATAATTGCCGCGGCGGTGTGCACCTCAGCCGTTGCCAGAGTTCCGGAAGGCTACAGGGACGTCAAACTCGGTATGAACAAGAGCCAGGTTCTCAGCCTTTTGCAGCAGAGCCCCCTGCACTTCACCTACGATGATATGGGTGATGAGGTCGGCGAGATCATTCGCGGGGACGATCTTTTTCGTTATGCTCTGTACCGCTTCGATGGCGAAGGAATCCTGGTAGAAATAGGCTTGGAAATGCGCGAAATCCTCGGCAGGGACCGAGTCCTGGAACTGTATAACAGCCAACACGGCCTCAAGCTCACCCCACGGCATGCCACGGTTGAGGCAGACTTCAGCATTGAAGTGCGCGACAACTGCCTGGTGATGAAAAAGATGCCGGTGAAAGATACACGCTCCGCAAAAGGGACTTCGTGACCCACATGGCAGTTTAATAGGAATTGGCCAATGGGGCGTCTATGTCGACGTCCCATATCATGTTTCGTTATCGAGCCAATGCCGGCATTTGTTGAGACGTAGCCTTCTCGGGTGAATGCGGAAGCCGACTGCAAGGAACTTAATGTCGTAAGATGACCGTGGATGACACTGCCGCCTCATAACGATCAGATGCAATGCCTGATGACGCTCCGTTTCTTGACACAACCTTCCCGCAGCTCTAAATTGAATCCTTTTGAACCGTTCCCAGCCGCGCAAGGGCAAGCCCCGTGGCTGTTGGATTGAATAACGGCTTCGGCACACAGGCACTTTACCGACAAAAAACCGGGACATGATTTTTTCCGCCGGGAAGTCGGGAACGGAATAGAGTTTGACCACCCGATATAAGCACGCTCTTTGCCTCCATCCCTATTTTCGGGACAGCCACTCCGGATCGTTGGGGCTGGCCGTGTTCCCCCCCGTTGGTTTGGAATATATTGCCGCTTCCCTTAGTCCACATGTTGAGAAGCTGACCTTTCTGGATTTGAGGCTTCCGGACCCGCTTCGGAAACCGGAGAAACTAAGATGCTTCATCAAGGAAGAAATAGACCTTCTCTGCATAAGCATCAATTGGGAGTACAACTTTCGAGAGGTTTGCGAACTTGTGAACTCTCTCCCGTTGTCCATTACCACCGTAGTGGGAGGCAAGCAGGCGACCGATTGTGTCGGCGAGATCTTCGCAGCCTGCCCGAATGTGGATGTCATAGTACGGGGGGAAGGGGAGGAAAGCATTGTCGAGATCGCTCGGGGGAAAGACTTCAAAGACATAGGCGGAATTTCCTATCGAGAAGGGGACAGGATAGTGCACAACAAGAACCGCCCCCTTCCCGAGGTAGACGATTACCGCTACCCGGATCGCGGCCTGCGACGCCAGGATTACCACATGAACGTCGGGGGGCTAGCTTTGCGAGGCGAGCAGTTCGACATCATTCTTACGGCCCGGGGCTGCCCCTACAACTGCAAATTCTGCACGTTCAATTTGAACCCCTTGGGCCAGAAACGAAATTACTCTGCTCGTTCAATAGATTCTGTCATGGAGGAAATCAGGCAGGTGTCCGCGGGGATGATACTAATCGCGGATGAAAACTTTTTCGTGAACCCGCAGCGCGCCAAGAAGATATGCGACAGGATCATCGCGGAGGGGATAAAGAAGAGATTTCTCGTTCAGGCCAGGATTGAAATATTTGAACATCCTGACGTCCTTGAAGTAGCGGCCCGCGCAGGCATAAAGGCGTTGCTCCTGGGAATCGAATCGCCGCAGGATCGTATTCTGGACCAGCTCAATAAAGGATTCGACACAGCGAAATTAAGGCAAGCCTTCGAGACCTTCAGCCGGTTCCCGTTTTACTACCATGGATACTTCATCTACGGGAACGTGACCGAAACCGAAGATGAAATGATGCAGATCCCTGTCTTTGCACAAGAGTTGGGACTCGACTCCATTACCTATCAAAAACTGCGCATTGAGAAGTATTCGCCGCTCAAGGAGCTCGTGGAAGCTACCCCCGGATACTACATAGGCGATGATTCGATTGTCTATTCCGAGTCTCTCGGGCGGCCGGGTTTGAAACGAATCAGCAAGCAGATAACACGAAAGTTCTACTCGCCGATGCAGTTGTTAAGAATCGCGAGAAAGCTTGTCCGCATCGGCGTCCTGGATTTGAGGCTCCTTCCGGCTTTCGCTTTGAGCGTACCGATTGTACTTGGGAACTCCCTGGGCCGTAAGATTTCCAAGAGCGCTCAAAGGTCGCGTTTGTGGAGACGTATGGCCGGGGCCAAAGCTTAAAGGCAGCTCCTTACAGTGAGGCTAAGCTTTTCGAGAAGGCGGGAGCTTATTTCGCCTGTCAAAAGTAATGTCCGGAACTCAGAATAATTTGGTGGGGACGGGCATCCGAATCGTACCCCGACTAAAGGCGGCGTGTCTCTTCTTGCGCTCACCCGGACCCTTGTATGTTGGAGGAGAGGGAGTTCCTTGGATTCGCCCTATTGTCTCTTCCCCTTTTGGGACCGGACTAGGGTGAAGAGCTATTCCCGGCTTTCCGGTGCGTTCTCGACCACGGTCTCGATTGCCTCGAGCCAGGGATGAATTTTAGGGTTATCCGTAAGGATTCGTCTTACCTCACGGTGCTGATAAACGGTTCCCATGACGATCATGTCGGTAACGGCCTCATTTTCCTCGAAATATGCTTGATGGCTGATTGCCGCTTCGGCCCCGATGTCGTTATAGATTGTTTTCAGAAACCGGGCTTGCGGACCGGGAACTTGTCGGATCAGAACATTGATGTGAATAGCCCGACTTGCCATCAGGCGGCTGTTATCTGAGCCCAGGCCATCTATGGCCGCAGTCGCCTCGCGAATGGAATCAAGAACTATCTTACGGGCATCCATTTTTTCCTCCTCGAATCTCTCCGGTTACGGCCCGACAGAGGCCGGCGGCCGTTCCTTGCATGTTGAGATCGCCCGGTGATTGTGCCACAGAAAGCAGATATTCAAAACCCGAATGTTGCAAAAAAACATCTATTCAGGGAGAAGTCTGTTCATGTAAAATGTCATTCGGTGTTCTGTGAGGGTCGATGGCGCGATTCCTCGCTGCTGTCCGGTATTCTTGACCAAATGACTCAGAAAGGGTAATCTTAATATTCAGGACCGGACAGGGAAAAGGTCCGTCTGGAGGTATGTGAATGTCTGAATTCCAGGTAAACAAAACATTTGCCGAGATCAACAAGAAGATTAAACAAGGTCAAGCGGTGGTGGTCACTGCAGAAGAGATGATCGGTATCGGGAAAGAGTTGGGCTCAGTAGAAGCAGCGAAAAAAGTGGACGTGGTGACGACCGGCACATTCGGCATAATGTGCTCGTCCGGGGCATTCCTAAACTTCGGGCACACAAAGCCCAGAATTAGGGCCTCCAAAGTTTACCTTAACAACGTGGAAGCTTATGCGGGCATCGCCGCGGTGGACTGCTATATCGGGGCAACGCAGACGAAAGAAGACGATCCGTTGAACAAGGTTTTCCCCGGTCGTTTCCGGTATGGCGGAGGTCACGTGATCGAGGACCTCGTGGCGGGGCGTGAGGTTCTGCTGCAAGCCACTTCCTATGGGACCGACTGCTACCCAAAGCGCTCATATGAATCTAAAATGACATTAAAAGATTTCCCGGACGCGGTGCTTCTCAATCCCAGAAATGCGTACCAGAACTATAACTGTGCAATAAATCTATCAAAGAAGACCATATACACTTACATGGGTATTCTCAGGCCGGAATGCATGAATGCAAACTATTCAACCTCAGGGCAATTGAGCCCTCTCCTGAACGACCCACTCTATAAGACCATAGGGATAGGCACACGGATTTTCCTCGGCGGGGGCATCGGGTACGTAATCGGGGCAGGGACACAGCATACCCCCACAGTAAAAAGATCGGAGAATGGTGTGGTCATGGGAGGAGCAGGCACTATTTCCGTGCGTGGGGACCTCAAGGGCATGTCTTCAAAGTTTCTGAGAGGCGCATCCCTGACGGGCTATGGATGCTCGCTGAATGTTGGCATAGGCATCCCGATCCCGATCTTGAATGAGGAAATGGCCCATTTTACGTCGGTATCGGATGATGAGATATTCGTCCCGGTAGTTGACTACGGTGGGAGTTACCCCGAGGGAGGTGGCGCGGCGATAAGCTATGTCACTTACGGTCAACTCAGGAGCGGAGAGATAGCGGTGGACGGACGAAAAATTACCACTGCTCCGCTTTCCAGTTATTCTGCGGCCCGCGAGATAGCTACGATTTTGAAGGAATGGATCAGTTCAGGAAGTTTCGTGCTCGGCGAACCGCAGGAGACTCTCCCGTCAGTTCCTTTCAATGCTTTTGGGAACTAGTCTTGAGAACTTCGAATAAGTTGAGCCCTAATGCCCATAAAACAAGACCGGTCAGTTCAGACAGCCCGATGATCCCGCCTACTTTATATGAACCGAGAACCTACAGGGATCCGGAAGACACGGATCGGTTCAAGACCTTCAGGGTTGTGATTGAAACCTCGGACCTGTATGTGAAGGCCCTCTCTTCACTTGAAAAGGAGACCGCAGCGCTGATTCGCGAGAGCAGAGCCCAGATTAAGTGGGCCATTGAACGCAGGCCGGATTTTCTCAAAAGTCTGGTGCCTCTGGAAGAAGATCCAGCTGATTCCGCTGTCGTTCTCGCCATGATCAGGGCCGGTCAAAAGGCCGGAACAGGCCCCATGGCCTCGGTAGCAGGCGCGGTGGCGGAATTTGTGGGGAAAGGTCTTCTGCCTTTGTCTCCAGAGGTCATAGTAGAGAACGGCGGCGACATTTTCCTAAAGGTAGATCGCCCGGTCATTATAGGACTCTTTGCAGGGAACTCTTCTTTCAGCGGGCGCATCGGAATCAGAATCGAATCGACTCCTATCCCGTTGGGCATATGTACATCTTCCGGAACCGTAGGACCGTCGCTCAGTTTAGGTGTGGCAGACGCTGCTACGATCATCTCCCGCGATGTGCCGCTGGCGGACGCCGTGGCCACCGGAGTAGGGAACCGCGTGCATAAACCAGAGGACCTGAAGGAGGCTGTCGAATGGGGCATGAAAGTGCCAGGCGTAGACGGGACGCTTGCTATATTGGGCGATAGAATTGCCGCGCTGGGAGATATTGAACTGGTGCCAATACCCGAGTCGAAAGCAAGAAAGTAGGCGCCGGGGGCCGATTGAACGTATCCGGCCCGCTGAGCACAAACGTTGCAGTGGGCCCTAACAGATTGAACAGAAAAAGGGGCGAAACCATGGCTTCACAAAACGTTCTGCTGATATTCAAATCGGACATTATGTACAAGCCGGTAATCTACAGGCTCGCGAAAGATTTCGATCTCGTCTTCAACATCCTTGAGGCGAAAATATTGCCGCGCAGAGAAGGTCGCATCCTCCTGGAACTGCGCGGCGAAGACGACCTTATCAAAAGAGGGATAAAGTTTCTCGAAGACCACCATGTGGGTGTGGAGTATCTGGCTGACAAGGTGTGGCGCGAAGAAGAGCTTTGTGTTCACTGTGGCGCATGCACCGGCTTGTGCCCAACCGAAGCCCTCAGCGTGGTGGAGCCGGACATGAAGACCGCATTTAAGGTAGAAAAGTGTGTGGCCTGCGGCATGTGTGGCCTGGTATGCCCATTCGGGGCCA
The DNA here is from genome assembly GCA_052146735.1 of Desulfomonilaceae bacterium. GTDB lineage: Bacteria > Desulfobacterota > Desulfomonilia > Desulfomonilales > Desulfomonilaceae > CAWBBA01. The sequence continues at coordinate 29,410 of JBKQMK010000192.1, forward strand.
TGAAGGACGTGACGCTGTTCGATCCATTCGCCGAAGGGCGTACAGGCTCGGATTGATTCCGGAATATAATAAGCCCCGACGTCAGCTAGAAACGCCGGGGCTTCACCAAGAGGAAAAATTGATGGTAGCTACGTGCCATCGTAACTACACAGAGGCAAAGTCCGTGCCACCTCAGTGAAATCGCTGCAACGCAACTGTTGATGGCGCAATCGCCCAAAACATCCCGGACCAGCCGCTACATTTTTCATACATTACCGTATCATATATCTCGGAAAAGGTACTATCAGGTAGGAATGTCGGTCACGTTGGTACCAACATGGTCCCTACCACCTTCCCTTCCACAATCCGTTCAAGAGTCACCGGAAACGCGTATTTGCACGGGACGGTCGATGCCGCTCGCACCACAACCGGTATGTAGTTATCTGTTCTTGCTACAAAGAGCCCTGTGTCCGAATCGGGCTCGGACTCCGGCACTGCGGAAAGTGTTGTGCCCACGAATCGTTGATAGAATCGTTGCCGAAGAGTTTGCGAGAGTGCCCTTAGCTCCTCCACCCTTCGCCGGGCAACCGTCTCGGGCACAAGGGGTCTGAAAGAGGCCGCGGGAGTGCCGGGCCTGGGGGAAAATGGGAACACGTGCAGATACGCTGCTCCCGAATCCTCGATCAGGGTCAAAGTCTTGCCGAAAGACTCTTCATCTTCTCCAGGGAATCCCACCATTATGTCCAGGCCAATGCATGTCTCAGGGGCGCGGGTGAGAATGCGATCCATCAAATCTCGGATGAAAGCGGCATCGTAGGGCCTTCCCATGCGGCTAAGTATGTTGTCGTCGCCGCTTTGAAGCGGAATGTGGAAATGCCGGCACACTCTAGGATGACCGGCCGCAAGCTCAATGAGGCGAGGAGTGATCTCCTGAGGTTCTAAGGAGCTCAGCCTGAACCGTGTAGTCGGGCATTCTTGGAGGAGGCTCTCCAGCAAATCTTCCAGCCCCATCGGAGGATCAAGGTCTCGGCCGTAACACCCCAGATGGATCCCCGTAAGCACTATCTCCGCGAATCCGCGGGCGTCCAAGTTGCTTGCGTGAAGCAAGACTTTGTCCGCGGGCAGGCTTCTCGAAGGGCCTCTGGCAGCGGGCACTATGCAGTAAGCGCATGATTGGGAGCACCCGTCCTGGACTTTCAAGAATACCCTGGATCTGCTCCCCACACCTGGGGAGCCAAGATCAACAAAGGTCGTGCAGGCAGCGGAGCCGCCTCGCTCCTCGTTCCTCGCATTGATGGGCGCTTCACCAACGAACTCCTCAAAATGATCCTTCTCAAATGTCCCTAGTAAAACCGCTCCAGGGGCTGTCTTTTTCAAGGAAGAAGCGTTCATTTCAGCAAGACATCCGGTTACGATCATCCGCGCACCTGGAAATTTCTCTGCCAGACGATTGACCATCCGCCGGGATTTGCCCTCCGCCTTCGAGGTCACGCAGCATGTATTCACGACGATGAGGTCCGGGTCATCGCCTGAGGAATCAATCTGATACCCTCGGCTTTCCAGCACGCGAGCCATTGCTTCGGCTTCGGCCTGGTTCACTTTGCAACCGAGGACGCGAACGAGGGCCTTTTTTCTCACACGTAACGTTCCTGTTGTTATGGTTTTTGACATAGGTCTTTATCCATGCTATCAATCCACGCATTCAAGGTCAATTCTCCAAAATGCCGTCAGGCCGCTCGGTGGGGCCCAGGCCCGATTTGACCTCTTACGGAGGAAGTTCAAGTGAGATTCACTGACCTGATGAGAGGCTGGATTGTCTGCTTAGCGGTGATTCTGATCTATTCTTCCGCCTATGCTCAGAAAAAGTCCGGAGCTTCGGAGGGACAAGAGCCGACCGCAGTCGAGCAGGCCGACAGGTTCTTTGACATGAAAGTCCCACAGGGCTTCGCTCCTGAGGCCGTGGATGAGGGCGGAATCCTCAAGTGGAAAAAAGATTCCGGAGAGATTTACCTGGTGGTCGGCGACCTTTTCACGCTTCCGGGAGATACACTTATCAAGGCACTCCGCGAAGCGGCGGATAAGGACAAGAAACTCGAAGAGGTCCGTACTCTCCAAATCAAGGGAGGAAAGGCCTTGTTGTGTAAAGAAAAAGCCCCAGACGACCCCGGACGGCTCCGTGCCTGGCGCCTGCTGGTCATAACCAAAAAGAAGATGATCAGCGTTGACTTCTCGGCGCCGGCCAAGGACTTCGAATCATTCATACCAGCGTTCGAAAGCGCGGTAAATTCCTTTAAGCTGAAACCCTCTTCCTGACAAGGAAAGCCCCTTATGGGAGAAGATCCCGCCACAGCCCTGTTTCGATTAATCCCTTCCGTGGACAGCCTGTTGTCTGATCCCTCATTGGTCCCTCTCAGAGAGATATATTCGGAAGAGATAGTCAAATCTATGGTGAGACGCGCCCTGGAAGAGCTTCGAGACGATATTCGTCAGCGAAATGCCTCGCCCACGGACTGCTCGGCCTCCGCTCTTATTCAGCGGACATCCAGGATAGCTCGGGAACGGGTCGGGCCAAAACTCTGTACGGTCATAAACGCAACGGGAGTGATAGTTCACACCAACCTCGGGCGTTCACCATTGTCAAAAAGGGTGATGGAACGAATATCCGAAGCTGCGCTTTCGTATTCCAACCTGGAATACAACCTTGAAGCCGGCCGTAGAGGCGAGAGAAACGCTCACCTGCGACAACTCATGCAGGAACTGACTGGCGCTGAGGCTGCGCTTGCAGTCAATAACAATGCGGCTGCCGTTCTGCTGGCGTTGTCCAGTTTGGCCGCTGGGCGAGAAGTAATAGTTTCCAGGGGTGAACTCATAGAAATCGGCGGATCTTTCCGAATACCCGACGTCATGGCTCGATCCGGGGCGATACTGAAGGAGGTGGGCGCCACCAATCGGACCCACCCCAAAGACTACGTTGAGGCAATTAGTGCTAATACTGCTCTGATCCTTAAGGTACACACGAGCAATTACCGGATCGTCGGCTTTACCCGAGAAGTGGAGCTGGCGGAGTTGCTGGCCCTGGGGAAAGAATACGGAATCCCAACCATGATGGATCTCGGTAGTGGCTGCCTCGTGGACCTGTCGCCGTACGGGCTGGCTGAGGAGATAACCGTCCAGGAGGTCCTTGCCAAAGGTGTGGACGTGGTGAGTTTCAGTGGGGACAAGCTTCTTGGCGGCCCCCAGGCTGGGATTCTGGCTGGACGCTCAGATTTGATAGAAAAAATGCGTACAAATCCCCTTGCGCGTGCCCTACGAATGGACAAGCTTACTCTTGCGGGTCTCGAAGC
>JBKQMK010000193.1:0-10785 GCA_052146735.1 Desulfomonilaceae bacterium
TAAGGTTGGAATTTCGGCCTGTTCCCCTTCCAGCTGTTCCGAATGGGTACTTTGCAGCAGTTTTATGAAAACACCGGTCGGAAATTATGGATGACTTCAATTTCCAGTCCGACAGACTCCTAGTGAAATAGATGTAAACCGGCACGCCCATAAGAACGCTCAGGATGGCTATTGACGATTCGGTCGGCCGCTGGAAAAAAGATAGGAAAAGAATGCACGCTCCCGTTGCAAGGTAGACCACCGGTGCCCATGGGTATCCGGAAAACACCGTACTCGTCGTTCCGGATGATTTCAGCCGGAATACTCCCGCCACCGCTAAGAGAGGAAAGATGCCGAGCGCAAATCCCATCACGGTCAAGATCTGGTCGAATGTTCCCGAGAGTACCATCACTGAGGAAATGATCCCCTGAAGGGCAATCGATCTGGTGGGAACTTTGAATCTCGGATGCACGTGTGTAAGTCCCTTAAAGAATAACCGATCCTTCGCCATGGCGTAGTACACCCGCGGGCCCAAAATGATGAACGCACTCAATGAGGAAAAAAGAGCGAAGGAGATTAGCAGAGAAAAAATGGTCTCTGCATGAGGGCCAAAGAGTTTTCCCATGGCCAATCCGCCAATGGAGATAACGCCTTTCATTTCTCCCGGAGGTACTGCGTAGACGAAGACTATGTTGATGCAGATGTAAAGCAGCATTACCACGCCGGTTCCCAAAAAGAGCGATCGGGGAAGATTTTTTGTTGGATTCCGAACTTCCGAGCCGATATAGGTCGAGGCGTTCCATCCGCTGTACGCAAACATAATCCACATCAAACAAAGACCCAGTGTTTTCCATCCCCCGAAGGAGAAGGAAAATGTGCTTCCTTCACTGAAGTGATGAACATTGCCTGATCCGAGCAAGAGGCCGCCAACGATCAAACAGGCCATTAGCATCACTTTTAAGACCGTCAGGACGTTTTGAATCCGTGCTCCGAACTCAATTCCTCGCATGTGAATCCCTGTAAAGAGCAGGATCACACAGATGGAGAGAGCCTTTTTAACAATTGCGGGATCTGCCCAGAGGAAGGGCTGCGGATAGGCACGGAGGAAGTATTCGCTGAAGCCGATGGCCGAGGCTGCAATCGGCGCAGAGAACCCCACTATGAAGGAAGTCCACCCGCTGAGAAATCCGAAGAGCGGATGGTACAATTTCGAAAGAAACGCATATTCACCTCCCGCATCTGGTATTGCGGCTCCCAGCTCTCCGTACGCAAGCGCACCGCAAAGAGCGATGATGCCGCCAACAACCCACAGGGCAAGCATGAGAAGCGGATTCCCGAGATCGCTCATGAGCAATCCGCTGGTGGTAAAAATCCCCGCGCCAATCATGTTGGCTATAACGATGTTCGTTAAAGGAAAGAGGCCGAGCTTTCTTTCGAGCTCAGGGCTTGAACCGTTTTCCACAGGTACCTACTTTTCGGATTTCTTGTAGCTGATGGCAACACCCACGCCCTTCTCGTTAAAGGTCGTCTCGAAATTTTTGAGGCCCTTAAGATAGTCTGCATAACTGCGTAATCCGAACCAGCCGCGTCCGCGATCCGAAACATTATGCGTTGTATAGCAGCCGCCGACTACCAGTTTCGGCGCCACGGCATTGAAATAATTCTTATACCAATCCTTGTCCGCATCTGAGAAGACGAAGTCGAATGGTCCCTTCAATTTCGGCACAAGTTCGTGTGCATCAGCGAGCCGAGCATCGATATATTGCGAAAGCCCTGCTTTCTTGAAATTTTCCTGCGCCTCTTTGTATCTCGACTTATCAATTTCGACCGTTATCAATTTCCCGCCGGTCTTGCTGAGTGCCCACGCAATCCAGATTCCTGAACGCCCGGTGGAGGTGCCGATCTCAAGTGCCCTAGTATACTTGTTCTTGACGATGATGTCGTGGAGCAGCTTGCCGTCCTCTTCCGGAACGTTCATATCGCGCCACCCTCCTCGGTGACTGTCGAGAAACGCCCGCACTTTTTTATCCAGAGCGGAGGCATGGCTAGTCTCTTGCGCAGAGAGCAATGGGACAAAGGCGAAGGGAAGCGCAATTACGATGAGCATTACAATAATGAGCTTCTTCATGACAATTTACCTCTAAAATGAGTTGAGCCGCTAAATTTCTTGGACGCTACAGACTGATGTTTGTTATCCTTGTTTTTCACCTTGAGAAATTGAACATTTTCCTTTTATCATAAATATGGCCTCCAGAGTCCGGGAAGGCCATGAACAGGACGTTATCCAGGTTTCAGAAAGAAGGTTACCGGATATGCTAGATTTCCGCAAAAGCATCACAATGAAGATTGCACTGCTGGTGATCGGCAGCACCTGCCTGGTTCTAGCCCTGGTCTTGTGGGTCAACTACAGTAGATCCAGAGAGTTAATCAGGCAAGAGGCGGAAAAAAGCGCACGGAATCTCACCTCATCTTTGTCCAATGAAATCGCACAGGAATTTCTTTTGGTGGCTCAGGCAGTCGACGATTTGGCTGCATTCTTGGAAGCAAGCTCTTGGAACGAGGAAGCCCTTCTCGATCACATCAAGCGAATGGTGGCCGGGCATGAAAGGGTATTCGGGTCCACTGTGGCTTTCTTGCCTTATATGTTTAAGCCGGACGTGAAGAGCTTTGCTCCTTATTTCTTTCGAGCACAGGGAAAGATCGAGTTCGAGCAACTCGGAACAGATTCATACGATTACTTTTCCAAAGATTGGTTCCGCGTTCCCGTACAGTTGCGAAGCCCAGTGTGGACAGACCCCTACCTCGATGAGGGCGGAGGTAATATAGCTATGATTACCTACGTTCGCCCCTTATTCGATAAGCCGGAGGGGCACTCAGCAAGGCGCCTGAAGGGAGTTGTGACTGCCGACGTTTCTCTAGAGCGCTTGAATAGACTTACGAATTCCAAGCACGTCTACGAGACAGGATTCCTGTCGGTGATTTCGGATAAAGGCACTTTCGTCACTAATCCAAACCCGCAACGAATATTGCGTACGACAGTTTTCGATGCTGCAGATGAGGCCAAACATCCGCGTGCCAAGGAGTATGCCGCGGCGATGTTGACCGAGGAATCAGGTTTCTACGACATTGGTCCAGGTATGACCGGAATCGATTCTTATCTGGTTTTCACGCGGATAAATCCGCCGGAGTGGACCCTGGCTGCCATGCTGCCAAAGAATGAGCTTTTCGCTGAGGTGGAGGCACTTTTCCGAACAACAATCCTCTTGGCAGGGCTTGGTGTTATATTGCTCGTGTTCGCTTCAGTTCTCGTTGCACGCTCGATTAGCCGCCCTTTGCGCCGTATGGCCTCTGAAACAGTCAAGGTCGCTGAGGGTGATCTCGATATTGATCTCACAGAGATTAAATCCGTTGACGAGGTGGGCCAACTGGCACGTGCCTTCACCCGAATGACAGAGGGATTGAAAGACCGAGACCGCATAAAGGACACTTTCGGTCGGTACTTGACGCAAGAAGTGGTCAAGCGACTTCTTGACTCAAAAGATGGGCTCAAACTCGGAGGAGAAATAAGAGAGCTTTCCATCATGATGTCGGACCTGAGAGGATTTACGGCCCTCACCTCAACAATGAGCCCTGAGCAGATAATCAAGTTTCTGAATCGATATTTGGGCAAGATGGTGGACATCATCCTGGATCATCATGGTATCATTGATGAAATCATCGGAGATGGTATTTTGGCCTTCTTCGGCGCACCGGAGGCCCTGGAAAATCATCCGGAGCTGGCCGTGGCGTGCGCTCTGAAGATGCAATTGGCTATGGAGGATATTAACGCACAGAACGAGGCCGATGGCTTGCCGCACCTGGAAATGGGAGTGGCCGTTAACACGGGCGAGGTTGTGGTAGGGAACATTGGCTCGGAAAAAAGAGCCAAATACGGGGCAGTTGGAGCACAAGTCAATTTTACCGGAAGAGTAGAATCTTTTACCGTGGGTGGACAAGTTTTGGTAAGTCGGGGCACGTATGAGCGGCTCTCTGGGAAACTCGACGTAAAACAGGTTCTCGATGTTGAAATGAAAGGAGTGCCTGGGAAGATCAAACTCTATGACATAAAGGGCATTGTCGGCCAGTATGAGTCTCATCTTCACGACAGAGATGAAAGCTTGGCCCAAATCGGTGATGGAATAGCAGTCCAGGTGTTTCGGCTGGACCAAAAAATAATGTCCGGGAAGGGGGAAGGCGGCCGTATTACGTACGCTTCACTTACCTCGGCGAGAGTGATGTTCGAGAATGGGATTTCTCCGTGGGAAGACGTACGGATGGTTGTAGAGCAAGACCCTGCGAGCCAGGAATGTGCAGAAATTTACGGCAAGGTTATTTCTGTCAATTCTCTGCGCGATGGAATTGAGGGCCTTGTACGTTTCACGTCGGTGTCTGCTCCCGCATACAAGCTGATTCGTAAGCTTCTTGGCACGTAACATAGAAGAGCTGAGGCTAAGGACCGAACGCTTTTCATCGTGCGATCTGGCGCAACTCGGCCAGGACCGATTCCCCATCGATCGCCTTTTCTTCGCCGCGCCTATACGCAGCAACACGCGCCCGAATTTCCTGCTCCCAAGCAGCCTCTACTTCGGCACCCCCTTCGTGCTGAAGGGACTCAAGAAGAGACTCGGCCAGACGGGCCCTTTCTTCAGGTGGCAAGCTCTTTGCCGGTTCCTCAATTTCGCGAAAATCAGAAGACATCTGCTACATCTCCAGTAAAATATACCGAGCCACTGTTATACCGCCTGTATAATCTGAGAGATGCGGACTGCTTTCCTAAGTATAAGACTCCCTGTTCCAATAAGTGTTTTTCCTAAATATCTCTATTTTAGAGGGCGACCTCTCATTCTGTTCGCCCATGCGTCTTTTCAAGATTGCCCATGAACTCATTGCTGTCAAGCAGAAGAAGATCTGTTGCCGCCAACCAACCCCTTCTGTGGCTCGAAGGAGCTCTCCTATCGAACGGCTGGAACTTGGTCCATACGGCATCTGGACCCATGAATAGGCTTCCGTGTCAACAATTCCGTACGGTGGCTCCGGAAGGGGTCGTTATCCTTGACCGAAATTGGTTGGCGAAGTATTCTCAAGCACCATTGCCGAGCTAAGAGGTGGGGTCATGATGAACCGAGACCAGCATGACAAGAAGGTCCATATCGATCCTGAATGCGAATTTCGCCATGACGCAGAGTACTGTATGGATTTTACACCCAAAACGGAACCGTTTCCCCATACGGAAGTAAGAACAAAGCGCTCTGCTGACGCAAAGCCGTGGGATTTGTCGGATGACCTGCTAAATTGGCTGGCGTGGGAGTATGCCGGACCCGACGACTGGTACTGGGTATTTAGAGGGGTTAAGAAGCACTTCTATCCGTTGAAAAGTGCTCTGGACAGACGAATGGAGGACCGGAGTAAATTTGGAACTGCGCACTCCCGCTCCGAAATAGATACACAGACTGCCGAAGATTTCTTGCTCAGCCAATTTAAGAAAGCTGCACACCACTTTATTGAAGGTTCGATGGTCCCGGATGACAACAACACCCTGGAATGGTTAGCACTAATGCAACACTACGGGACTCCCACCAGACTGATCGATTTCACTCGTTCTCCGTACGTGGCTTGCTTTTTTGCCCTAGAAGAACTCGCCAAGAAAGAACCCTGTCTTACCAAGAAGGCAGGAGCTACAGAAAAACAGACAAAGGAAGGAGAAGTGCCTGACATTGAAGACTGCGCGATTTGGGCTGTTGATGCGCGCTGGCTGGTCCAGACCAGTTATCGTCGGATCGGCAAAAGGTTGCGAAAGTGTACGGAGGACAAGCTCTGGGATTCGAAGATCGTGGCAAAGAACTTTGATAACATGTTCGTAAAAAATTCAAACCCCCTGGTTTTGCCTGTAGTACCGTCACGATCAAATCCGAGACTCTTAACTCAACAGGGTCTTTTTTTGTGTCCCAGCCTAGCGGAAAGTTGCTTTGAGCAGAACATTGCCTCTTACCAAGAAGACGAGGACATGGACGATCACGTACATAAGATTGTGATTCAGGGCCGCATTCGCACAGAAGTTTTATCTGAACTGCGGCTCATGAATATCAGCCGAGCAAGTCTTTTTCCAGGTCTAGACGGATATGCAAGCTCACTGGCCCACGAGCTGGAATACAGATCGTCATCTGAAATAGAGCGGCTAAGGTGACTGATCTTCGCGTAATCGCAGATTTACACAGACCGGCCGTCTCGTTGCCCCACCTCCCTGCCCCGCGATGCATTCGACAACATAGCTACTCGGATGACCATTGACCGGTCTGGCGCGACGAGGTATGCTCGGGAAGACCAGTTAACAACTGTTATTTCGAGGCGTAGGTATATGACGGACGAGGTAAAATGTGGGGACTGTGGCAAGGTGTTGGACGAATCTCCCAGCCTAAAACCCAGCGAGCGGAATCCTTGCCCTTACTGTGGATCGAAATTGCGCCGTGGTACCGCAGGCGTAAAGCTGGTTTCTTCACCGGGTATTCAGGGCTCATTTTTAGTGGCGCCGCCTCTCGAAATGCTTCTGCAACAAACGATCACTATACATGGTGAACGGACGCACCAGGGAGTAATCATCGAGGCTATTGCAATTCCGTGGCTGGAAATAATCCGTCTCTTAGAGACAGACCCGGCAGCAGCGTTTGAAATACCGCCGCGGACATGGGAAGAGATCATAGCTGGGAGTTACACAAGGGCTGGCTTTGATGAGGTAATCTTAACGCCCCGCAGTGGTGATCTCGGACGTGATGTAATCGCTGTAAGAAAAGGATTTTGCACCGTCCGTGTCATTGATCAGGTCAAAGCGTTCCGCAAAGACCGTCCCGTCACTGCCAATGATGTAAGAGCATTAATGGGCGTACTTGCTGCTGATCCTGGTGTGTCGAAAGGTTACGTTACAACTACTTCTGACTTTGCTCCCAAGATAGCCGAAGATCCCGGAATTAAACCGTGGTTGCCATATAGACTCGAACTGATCAATGGCGAAAAACTCCGAGCGCGCCTTATCGAGTTGGCAAAATGAAAGTGGAATAATTGATCAACGGCCTTGCAGGTTTGGTCTTGGCTTACAGATTGCCTTTGGCAATTTCTCTTCTTACAAGCGCATTAAAGGTGGTTGAGCGGTCCATTTCCTCTTTGAAGGTCGGATCTGAATGTCTCCTATCACGCCACAAATTGACCCTGTTTCTCGGCTCTACTGGTAACGGGCGATCATCACCGAAAACTCGCTTGCTGCGATCGGGATCACCCTAAAAAAGGCAATATTTGCGTGCGTGAGCCTCTGCCTTGTCCAGTATCTCATCTTTATTATCCGCCGTAAGGCCCATCTTATGACATTGGTCGATCACGATGACCATCCTTGTATTTTCATCAAGTTTGAGAAGCAACCGCCTTTCAAGGTCTGGGCGGTTCCACCAATTGCGGATATCTCCGTCTGTAACACCTTCTTTCCGTACCTTCACTAGGGCTGCCTGGATTTTTGGGTCTGTCGGTTCTTGTCGTAGAAGATGATCCCCATAGTCCAGAGGCAAGTTCTTCGTGCCTTCTTTCTTCGCTTCCTCTTTTGCCTCTTGCAGCCAAGTAACGAACATCTCATTAGCTTGAGAGACAGGAATTCCCATGTTGATCAACCCTAACACGCATCCCTCTTTGAGTTGTTGCTCGATTGAACGTCGCCTTGAGAAGAGCCCCATGTTGAATCCCTCCCCGCATGGTTTTGTTAGCAGCACTCTGTAAACGAATATCTTATTTAAAATAGCTGTACGATGGCGATTGACACAAGAACTTTTCACATTGCGGTTTACGCCTGTCGCCCGCGAGCAACTATTAGCTCTTGACAAAGCTGGCCATTTAGTGGTACCGGTGCGGCCGATATTTGGAACGGGCGTAGGAGGATGTGGCTTCTTGCGCCCGTTTCTTGTTTTAGCGCCCCGAATTGCCTGGGTATGCTGGCCGCCCGCATTCGGGATACCAAAGGAGGATACTAACGTGGCGACTGGCTTTGTATATATCATCGAGTCCCCCGCCGACTCGGACCTACTTAATGGTCGGACCGAAGGTCGATTACTCTGCGAGGCACTACGCCTTGCAGACATCCCGCACCGGTATAGCTTAGTGACAACCCCGAGGACGTTCGAGGAAAGCCTTGGAACGCGGTTTAACCAAGCAGTGTCGGACCTCAATCAGCTACCAACCCTTCACCTGAGCATGCATGGCAACAATGAAGGCGTGGCGCTCACGAACGGTCAGTTCCTGACTTGGGCAAATCTGCGGAAGTCTTTGGCGCCGCTTACAGACGCCATGCAAGGTCTTCTTTTGATCTGCATGTCCTCATGCTTCAGCAGCTCCGGCTGCCGGATGGCAATGCATGAAGAGAAGGATCACCCGTTCTGGGCTCTTGTTGGAAATACTGATTCAGTGAGCTGGCCTGATGCAGCCGTCGCCTATATCACCTTCTACCATCTCCTTTTCAAGGACGTGCCGGTTGAGCAATGCGTGGAGCGGATGAGCATTGCGTCGGGGGACTACAACTTCAGGTTGATTTCCGGACATGCAGTCAAGGCCGCCTGGGCAGCAATCACGGAGAAGATTCACTCCGACGCCATTGCGGCGTTTCAAAGCCGCTCGTCCGCCAATACAGGAACACTCAGTGGTCTATTCGGGCAACAGCTTAGCGGATAGGCTTCGGAAGGCACTTCCAGCCCAGATTAATTTTTTCTATTTCGGCAAAAAGCCATTGGTGGGCTGCGGTGGAAAAGCAGAGGTTCCGCCAACAATGGCAAAGACTCTCTTCTTTCAGATTGTGTAGTGGAGATGGAGACGAGACTCGAACTCGCCGGCGCCGGCGCGACAGGCATATTGCGCTGTTGTCAACCACTGCGCTTTCCCAACCGATCTGTGACTTTATCTACTTGGGATGTATCTTCTTCATCCATTCCGGTACCGATGCTCCGGGAACACTGTCGATAGCCGGTACGTAGGGCTTGAGATCAATTATCGGTGAACCGTCAAAGGCGTCTACGTCATCAACGGTGATGCCGGCGTCATCTACGGACCTGATTCTGCACACCGACAATCCGATGAGATTCGGTCGGAACGGCGAACGGGTGGCAAAGACCCCTGTGAGCGGATTTGCTTTGTCCCCTCGTGGATGAACCCTCAGGGTAGCTCTTTTTTCCGGCGTGTCATTCCGGTCGAACCAGTAGAAAACCAGGACGTGAGAAAAGCCATTGAGCCCGAGCAGGCCATCTCGGAACTGGGGAAAGATATTGAGCGTCGTTTTTTCAGAGCTTTTGGTCACTTGCCCTATTGGCTGAATTGAGTAGTCCTCAGCCATTGATTGCGAGGGCACGGCCAGTGCAAGTATGATGAAGAATATGTAATAGAGACGATTCATTGGTCATGACACTCCTTACAAAGAGGAAAGGCACTGGAATCTGGAATCCTCCCGGGGTCCTTCGAGAGATATTATAGTGCAGTGCATTGAGTTTCACGGCAGGCAACGTTTGTGACGACCCCCCTGCCCTCCCGCCAGGGGAGAGGTTTTTTTCATTCCCCTCCCTCGACGGGAGGGGTAAGGGGAGGGTGACTTTTGCGCAAATCTCAATGGGTTTCACTATAGTGCATGGGTTTTGGGCTCAGTCACCCCGTGTGATTCTTCCGGACGCCCATGTGGTGGGAGACCGTCGCGTTCCGCCTTGACGCAAGGACTCGAACATATCGGCCAATTTCTGATTGCCGCGGGTTTCGCTGCGAGAGCCTCCGTGTTCAAACGGGATGACTATCTCTAATCAGTTTCTGAACGAATGGCATGTCTGCGGGAACGAACTCGTAGCTTTTCAAGTCATCGAATGAAACCCATCGGCAATCCTGATGATCGACTGGGGACATTTCCCCGTCTATCCAATCGACGAGATACGCGACAAGCCTTATAGAGCCGTGTATATAATGATAGATGCTCTCACCAAAGAACTCCCGGACAGCCACCTCTACCCCAAATTCTTCTCTCATTTCGCGCACAAGACACTCTCGCTGCGTCTCACCATTCTCTAATTTCCCGCCAGGAAATTCCCATAAGTGTTCAAACCGCTTTCCGGCTTTCCGCTGGCCGATAAAAACTTTGTCCTCGCGTATGAGAATGGCCGCTGTAACCGTCCGCATGTCAATTACCTCAGATTCCGTTTGCTCCACAAAGAAGATAGGAATACCCGTGCCATTATACAATACTTGGCTTGGTTGCCGTTGTCCTTATTGATGCCTTTCGCGTTTCTCCGCACCCCTCAGCCGCTATAATGCGTGACCTAGCATAGCAGCGATCACCTGAGACCACCGAACTGAAAACAAACATACCCTTCTCAACCCAGCCTTGGTCAAACGAATCGCCGATATTCTTAGATGAAATTCAGCGTATTGTCATGGATCAGTTACGGAGAGTCGCCCGGAAACGGCGATTTATGACCCGGTTTCCTGCAACACTTGTCGGAAAACCTCCGCGGGCTGTGCTCCCGAAATAAGGTACTTGTCGTCAAAGATGAAAGCCGGCACAGCGGTGATGCGTAATTGACGGGCCAACGCCTTTTCATCTTCGAAGCGGAGATCGTATTCACCGCTCTTTACACCTATCATGGCGGCGGTAAAGTCGAGTCCGATCCCGGTCATGATCTGTTCGAGCACGGCAGGGTCGGAGATGTCCCTGCCGTCAGTCCAAAAAGCCCTGAAGACCGCCTGATTATACTCGAGCGCTTTCTC
>JBKQMK010000194.1:0-17962 GCA_052146735.1 Desulfomonilaceae bacterium
ATTTTGATATAGAAATGGTTGCCAAAATCATAAGAAGAGGCTTCCGCCCCGTAGAAGTTCCAGTGAACTATGTTTCCCGGTCCTTTGCGGAAGGCAAGAAGGTGTCCTTCAGGCGAGATCCTTTTCGTATTCTCAAGGCCATGCTCAAGTATCGCTTTCATGACTAAGACCAACCACTCTATATTTTGAGTGCCCCCAGATTGAACTCTTGGGAAAGGTGACGGTTGAAGGAGAACGCCCCCATAGCCACCACGGGAAGACCGAAGGTAGTTCTGAGTCTCTGTGTGCTGTGCTTATTCCTGTTGATCTTCTACACGGCGCTTGACACTTCAGGCTCTTTCCGTTTCCAAGAGGCGCCCAGGTACATGAACTATGGAATGCTGGCCGAGGCCTTTGTTTCAGGACAGCTTCACCTGAAACAGCCGGTTGATCCGGAACGGCTCAGATCGCCGGATCCTTTGGATCCCAGTACTCCTTATCCGTACATGTTTGACGCAATAATCTGGAACGGGAAATATTATTTTCAGCACGAACCTCTGCCCGGACTCATTCGAGCAATATTTCTCTACACGACAGGAATTGCTTTTCATACTGGCGCGGTGGTAGTCGCATTTGCTTTTGGGGTCTTCATTCTTCTCGGGGCACTCTTGTGGATGATGCGCACAAGATATTTTCCTGAATCTCCGTCTTGGATGCTCTGGTATGTCTGGCTGTCATTCGCTCTTTCGGGAATACAACTGTACATTGTCAGCCGACCTGTGGTTTATCATGAAGCGGCTGCTGGGGGATGCTTTTTCGTCCTGGCAGGAACCGTGTTGATGGTACATGAGCTGAGCGGCGCGCGCCTTGGTCTCATTACCGCGTGCCTTTCCGGAGTATGCTTCGCCGCGGCCGTGGCCTGCAGGGCCCTGCTGATTCTGTATCCCGCCTGCCTCTTGGCGAGTTTTGTCGCTTTTTCAGCAATCCGACGAGAACCGTTCAGGACAACAATAGAATGCGCTCTATCTTTTGGCGGGCCTGTTTTTTTATCGATCATAGGCTTGCTCGCCTACAACTATTTGAGATTCGGAGACTATCTGGATTTCGGCAGGTCGCACATTATCTTTCCGGACTACGGGCAATATCTGTACCTTGCCGTGGGGGGTCACTTCTTCAGTTGGAAACACGTTCCCTATCATCTTTACCACTACCTATTCTCGTTGCCCTGGATAGTAGGTAAATTTCCTTTCCTGCGTTATCCATTCGGGCAATTCTGGACTAATGGAGCTTATCTGATTTGGGAGCTGGTCTGCTCCATATTCATCACCATGCCTGTTCTCCTTTTGTCGGTGCCATTCCCGTTTCTATTCCGACGGGCTTGCGTACAGGATCGGCTGTCTCTGATACTGGTTTTCTTTGGGGTGTCGTCTCTGGCGGTTCTTACAGTTTTGTCTGCTTTCATCGGAGCGGCAGCCCGATATTATTATGATTTTACACCTATCTTGTTCGTTCTGGCTTTCTGCAGCCTGGCGGTATTCTGGGACAGGATCGCGACCAGTCCCCGGAGGAAGATCCTGGCCAAGGTGGTGGTTTTGTCACTGCTCTTCATGGGGAATGTCCTGATGGGCCTCCTCTTGGGCTTGACGGGAACAATGCAATAATATAGGTCAGAGCATGTCTATGTGGTAGATCTGCGAGGATGTTCAATTTATGAAGATTCCCCTTTCCGGTCTCATGCCCCGGGGCTTGCAATATGTGCTCGTCTGTGCCGCTGTGTTCTTTCTCGTTCTTTATGTTGTCATCGCACTGTTACGAATAGATTATCCGTTTGAGCTCGAATGTATGGAAGGTGCAGCGGTCATTCATGTTCAAAGGTTGCTCGTCGGCGAAAAACTTTATGTGCCTCCGTCCATTCATTTCACACCATTTATATACAACCCCCTATATTTCTACGTAGCGGCAGTGGTTTCCAAGATCTTCGGAGTTGGTTTTTTTTCTCTGCGTCTCGTAGCGTTTATTTCCTCACTGGCCTGTTTCCTGGTCATCTTTCTTCTAGTCAGGAAAGAAACAGAGAGTTGCTTCTGCGCATTCCTCAGTTGCGGGTTGTTTGCAGCCACTTTCCAAGCGACGGGCGCCTGGTTTGATATAGGAAGAGTGGATTCCCTTTTCTTGCTGTTTTTTCTTCTCGCTATTTACGTGATCAGGCAGAAAGACTCGCCGGGACATGTGGCGTTGGCAGGAATCTTGGTCGTACTTTCTTGGTTGACCAAGCAAACCGCGTTCGTGATGGCGCTTCCCATAATGGTTTACTTGCTGATCTACCGGTGGCGCGCTTTTTTGGTATTTGCGTCCGTGGTGTGCATATCCATCGCGGTGCATGTCCTGGTCTTGGACTGGCTTCATGATGGCTGGTATAGTTATTATGCCTATAATCTCCCGCGCCATTTTCCGATTGCCATTCCCCAGTTCTTAGTGCTGTTTTGGACCCGAGATTTGGCAGGTCCGATGGCCATAGCATGTTCACTGGCAATATTTTATCTTCTTTCCGGATTTAACAGATCAAAGAAAGACCCTGCACTGTTCTATTTTTTCACAACCGCGGGCATGCTGCTGGGTTCATGGACCAGTAGGGTAGCGCTATGGGGCTGGGACAACGTGTTGATGCCGGCATACGCAGCGCTCTGCATCCTGTTCGGTCTGGGTATACAAGAGGCGCTGAGATCAGTCGAAGAGATGCCAGATGTTAAGAAACCTATGATACAGAGCTTTATTTACCTCGTATGCATCGTGCAGTTCGTATCATTGACCTATAACCCTCTAAAACTTGTGCCGAGCCAAGCGGATTTAGCAGCGGGCAAAGAGTTCATCGAAAAGCTGAAGAGCTTTCCGGGTGAAGTGTTTATTCCCTATCATCCCTACTACGCTGTCATGGCCGGAAAGAATCCTTACGCTCTCATCATTTGCATGAGTGACGTGCCGCGGGGGGACAATGGGCCAATTGCAAAGAATCTGGTGAATCAACTAAAGCAAGCGCTCGATGAAAAACTTTTCAGTGCAGTCATAGTTGACAGTGATCTTGACCTCCTGGGCTTGCATGTCGGGAAGCCGTATGAAGAGTACGGACCGGTGTTCGACAAAGAAAGAGTTTTTCACCCCGTAACTGGACATTCAATGCGACCTTCAAGAATCTATGTGCCGGAACAGGCTCACTAGAAGTGATTCCAAAGCGACAGCCCCTCCAACCGGACTCGCTTGCCACATCAGGCACAGCCCTTCCCTCGACTATTTCAAAGATTCTCAGTATGATTTGTGACTTGCCAGACTCTTTGAGTCGACCGCAGTTCGGGTACGCTCATGGGTAGTTCCAACAGATATTTTGAAGCACGATGCACATTCCACGCGGGACGTAGCAGCGTATGGCGTGCCATAACTGAATACCTTCAGCTCAAGATAATCGATGAACCTGACAGTGTCTTGGAAATCGGGCCCGGGTACGGCGATTTTATCAACCAAGTCAAGGTATCACGAAAAATAGCCGTTGACATAGTTGACGTGTCCTCTCATCTGGCCCCTGACGTAGAATTTCACCTGGCAGACGCAACGGATCTGAGTATTCTCGGCTCCAATGCCGTAGACACGGTATTTGCTTCTAACTTATTTGAACATATGACCAAAGAGAACGTGGAGATTGCTCTTGACGAAATCCATCGGGTGCTCAGGCCCGACGGGTTGCTCGTCGTCATTCAGCCTAACTTTCGCCTTTGCTATAAACGATACTTCGACGATTATACTCATCGGAGTATCTTTACGGACGAATCTCTGTGCGGCATCCTTAAATGCCACAATTTTGAGATCGCCCATCGTCGCAATCGTTTTCTCCCCTTTTCCATGTACAGCCTATTGCCAAAATCGTACTGGTTGACCAAGCTTTACCTCAAATTACCGATCCTCTTCATGGCCAAACAGATGTTGGTGGTCGGGAGGAAAGTAGAGTATGTTTCGGAATCAAAAAGTTAGCCTTATTCTGCCCACCTTTAATGAGGTCGATTCCATCAGGCAATGCGTCCGAGATTTTGAATCATTGAACGTCATCGACGAAATTATAGTGGTCAACAACAACGCCGCACCAGGCACGTCCGATGAGGTCCGGGCGACCGACGCCCTAGAAGTCCTGGAACCGGAACAAGGTTACGGGGCGGCAATTTTGAGCGGTCTGAGAAGGGCCACGGGTGATTTGACGGTCGTATGTGAACCCGATGGTACCTTTCAGGCCACGGATGTTTACAAGCTTTTGGAGTTTTCCCGGGAATTCGATGTGGTTTACGGCTCCAGGACCATGCTGGATTTAATTTGGGAAGGGGCGAACATGAACAGGTTTCTCAGGTGGGGAAACTGGAGTGTGGCCAAATTTATGGAAGTGCTTTTCAACACGTGCTCTTTGTCCGATGTGGGCTGCACCTACAGACTCATGAACCGGAGGGCCAAAGATCATGTTGTGTCCGCATGCCGGGACAAGACCAACACCTTTGGCCCTTCCATGATGATGGAGACTTTTCTTACCAGATTCAAGGTCATACAGATTCCGGTGAATTACAGGCCGCGTGTAGGCACATCATCGGTGACCGGCAGCCACTGGGTTGCGTTTACTCTTGGCGTTCGGATGATTTTTCTGATCATCCTCACGAGAATTCTGCGGAGCGCAAGCGAAATTCGCGGTTATAACTGATCTGCGAGTGGATGTCGCTTACCCGGACTTCTTTATTTTTCGGCTCGGACTGTTCAAAATAAACACTGAATATCCTGATTCATTGGTAAGCAACCGATAACGTTTCCCAATCTCATTCATCAGACCGATTTTTTTCGAGTATTCCATAATGCTAAAATGCTGCGGGCATCCTTGACAGCCTTGATGGTTAAGGACAAATATCAGTTTCGGGTTAAATTTGGATATGTCTTCTTCCAGTTCATGGATTAACCGTATTTCTTCTTCAGGGGCCTCCGATCTTGAGTGATATGGAAATTGGCCTTTTTCATCGGCCTCGACTCCCGCGTAGAGCATTCCCATCCAGAAGGTAAAAAACCACCTGTGCGCGGGCTTACGTTCCATAAGAAGAGTGGTGTAAAGTGGGCCGTCCATATCCAGCGAACTGGTTACGGTCAAGATCCTGTCCCCTGGCAGAGAGTTCTCCGCAATAATTTTGCTGAATGGAGTATCCACGCGGCTATTAAAACCCCAACTGCCCGTCCGAAATCCCGCGGCTGCCACCAATAATGCGGCGCATGAGAACACAATCAGAAAACCGGCACCAATTGTAGCTTTGAATCTGAAGCTTTTTCCATTTTGTGGTTGATCCGCGAATGCGAACGCTTCGGCCGCCGCTGCACCCAAAATAAGCATTGCCGCGCCAATATAAGGGGCAGTATGGTACGAAAACCCCTTATGCTGCCATAGATAGACCAACAGACATCCGAATGCCAATACGGACAGGGAGGGCGCCATTCGCCACAGCCCTTCCTTCCGAGAAGAAGTAATAGCAACCGGAAGAAGTCCCACGATGAAAGCAGGCCAGAATGTTTTTCCCCTCAGGAGCGTTGTCAGGGGCGAGTCATACGCGTGATACTTCGCCATGACAAAAGGAAGCCATCTGTGAAATATGCTGGTTTTGACAATCCCGGGAAGCAACATGAAATGTATTGCGTAGCAACACCCTGTAATTCCCAATACCAGGGTTTCAGCTTGAAATAACTTGGATAATTGTCGGTATGAAACGATCCAGTATGCTTCACAGGCTAGGGCCACCACGATGAAATGTGGCTTGACGCAAACGCCCACGGCCCCGGCAAATCCGGCTCCGACGGCAAGCGAAAAGCTGATCTCTCCGTCCTGACATCTAATCCAGCGCGCTACAAAGAACGGAATGAACAGCATCATGAACAGGTAGTCCCGCTGACCAAAATCATTCTGGTAATAAACCCATACGGAAAATAGCGACCAGAACAAAAGGAACATGCTCACATCAGCCCGCGGGATTGCCAAACCCGAACGGAGGAACAATCGTCTCATGAATAAAGTGGACCATACAACGAGCCCCCATACTAATAGAAGAAAGATCAATATTATATTGAGAGGTAAGAGCTTGGCCATTAATGCGGGAATTGCGCTTAGATATATTATGAGGGGCGGGTTTACTTCCCCGAAATCCACATACGGAAGCTTTCCCTGAACCAACATCTTGCCCATTTCCAAGTAAATCATGCAGTCTTTGTTTATGTGCATGGGATTGAGCATAATCAAGGAGAGTAAGGCGAGGATAACGGGCCAAAAGATGCAGTCGCTGCGGAATCCAAAAAATTCGCTTACAGTCGATTCAGACATGGTCTCTAAGCCCTCGTCAAACGGCTTTTACTTGAAATCAAATCGGTTTCGCGTAAAAACGAGATGGGGAGAAGTTCGAGGGTTGTGCCCCCGCCGACATGTTTGCATGATAGCATCTGGGCAGCCGTGCCACAACGAGATTGCTGAATACGCTGAGCGGCGAAGGAAGTTGCAAAAACATGATACATTAGGAGTCGCAACGCACTGGCAGAAAAAACGCGGGGAGATCGGGATGCTACCATGACCGCTCATCGAAGCCTGGCCGGGTTTGTCAACAGTTGGCAGGCACTGGGATGATTTGAGTCAGGTCGATTTCCTGCCTTACTTCACTTTTTCCGTGCTCTGTCCCCCCAAATATTGGCTCTACTTGTAAACTTGCGACACCCACAGTATTACAATAAACAGGGTTATTTAATGCCTAAACATCCAAGGAATGACACGTTGATGTCTGCACCTCGCCAGTGTTGCTCGGCAACGGCATCGCGAGAGCCTCTCCAACCGGACTCACTTTCCACATCAGGCGCAGCCCGCAGCTTCGCGATCTTAACTCTCGTAATAACGTTCGGGAGCCTGGTCGGGGCCGTACTGTTTTCCGGCGTGCCTCTCAGAGGCGACGCGGGGATCCTGCTTGATTGCGCAAGACTGATTACCCACGGGTGGGTTCCCTACGTGGACTACGTAGAAATGAACCCTCCGTTGGCACATTACATCAACACATTGCCGGTGTACCTGGCAAACATATCCGGCCTTCAGATTCCGACCGCCTTTTGCATTTTTGTGCTGGTCCTGGTGGTTTATTCCGCGGCCGCGCTCCTGTTTCTCTTGTCGAGACTCACCCCTGTTCTTTCGCTTCCATCACGCCTTGTCTTGGCCGCAGTCTGCCTCCTGTTTTCACTTTGGGTCTTGAGAGCCAGTGAATTTGGCCAAAAAGACCACTTATTTGCGCTGGTCTACGTGCCCTGGCTCTACTGCCGTGTGATTAGACATGGCCGTGGTGATATGCCGACTTGGGTAGGCATCGTCATCGGCCTCATTGCTGGGCCGATGTTCTTGCTGAAGCCGCATTTCTGCGTGCTCGTCGCATTGGTGGAGGCTTGGTTATTGTTCCTCAGCCGCAGGTTTTCGACCCTGTGGTGTCCGGAAATTTTGGCTCTCGGGAGCTGGGTGGTTGCATACGCGGTTCATTTTTGTTTTGTCCCGTCTGAGATGCGAGACGAATTCTTTTTCCGTTGGCTGCCATTTGTACTCGCAAATTATGACGTGTACGATCATTCGATAAGCCACCTCATGTGGAGTTACCTGACAAAATTCTGGGTCATACAGATCCCCCTGATCTTTGCGACAGTACTCTTGATCCTGAAGCTTGGACTGCCGAACTCCTGGAAATTGCAGTTGCACGGTTTGATCGCTTCTATGCTGCTGGCATACGGAATTTTTGTCGCCCAGCACAAGGGATGGACCTACCATTTGCTCCCAACTGTCTGCTTCCAGATGCAGTTGGCTGCGACACTCGTCATTATGGCGCTGGAACGAGCGCCAGCGGTGAATTTTGTATCGAAAGTGAGGCCGGCAATCAGGAAGAGGATGTTCTTCCTGGTCTGTTTCTGTCTGAGTTTACTGAGCATGGCCATGACATATGCGCTGTTCGAGTCCGGGAAAATTCCTGACTCTGTCAACGATTTTGTGCGCGTAATTAAACAGCAGGTTGCACCGGACGAGAAAGTTGCTTTCATTTCCACGAGCGTGTCACCGGCCTATCCGTCCCTAATCTACGCGAAGCGACTGCCTGGAACGCGTTTCTTACAGGCGTTTCCCATTGCCTATTTGTACAAGGGAGTTCGTCCCGGCAAAGATGGCAGTCCTCCGTACCGTTCCCCCTCTGAAGCGACTCCTGAAGAACGAAGATTTCTCAATGAGCTTGGGAGCGACATACTTAAGCAGCGTCCCAAGCTTGTCTTTATTGAGGCTGCGGATAAATGCCAGGCTTGTCCCAGGGGTTTCCGAGTCGAAGAGTATTTGACGGCCGCGGGATGGTTACAAAGCTTCATGAAAAACTATAGGATGACCGGATCTCTGCACGGGTTCTCGGTGTACGTCCGCGTAAACTGACCGATCAGTAATAATAGACTAATTCTCCGAACACTCCGCCCATTGTTATATCGAAATCGGTTGAAGCCCCTGCATTTTGAAAAAGCTGCGAGTCCTTGAACTGCAGGCGTGTGCGCCGATAACCACCTTTCAGAGCCATAGCCCCTAGCATGGTTTCCGGGCTGACAAATCCGGCAGAAAGCTCCCAATCAGTAACTTTTGTGTCTGAAACCGGCCAACGCGCCCGTCCTTCCAAAATCGTGGACATACCCCAAAAGCATAGGACCGGATTATAGACCCCGTGTATGCCTATGGTCACCGCGGCAGGTCCCGTTATGCTCTTCCCGCTTTGGGTTTGAATCGACTCCGTAAAGTTGGGAGAATACAGGTCAAAGTCCATGTCCACTCCAAAGCGGGACCTGTTTCGCTGAAAAATATCGAGGTCGGCGCCCAGTCGTATCCCTGTATATGTGAATCTTGCGCCGGCGCCCGGTTGACCCGGAACATTCTGAAAAGGCGCGTTCCCGTCGAAATCCCTTATTTCATAGTTAAGCCGTGCTGAGAGCCGACTCAGTTGTACCCGCAGCATGTAGTCCACAAACAGGTGTCCGGGGGCCAAGTCAAAGTCGTCTCTTAGGTCCCAGGCTATTCCCCGGTCGGGAATGCTCTGGTTCCCGTTGACAAGCTGGACCCAGGTAACCCGGCCCTTCATCTCCCCTTGGAGCCTCGGTAAGCCTATTACAGGCGAAAAACCATCGATGAGCCCTGACAATTCCTGGGCTGCTGCTGGTGAGCCGCCGGCAGAAAATAGCAATACCCCCCAGATTATGCCTACGGCGAGACGAGGCAACCACCTACTAAGCAAGCGCTTTCTTGGCATCCGGACCTCTTTTTCCGGTCTCTCCAGTGCGTTAAGACGGAGCCATGTTTAGCCTTCCTTTCATTGGATGTCAAGCATAATTTTATCTTTAAATAAAGATAGTTATACTATAAATTGCAAGTAACATAATATTAAGTATGGTTAACATATTATAATTTCAGGACAATACTTACAACAATCGCCGACGTCCTGTTCGATTGTGAAGGGCGATCTTCCGAAATTGGTAGCCACCGGCCGCCTTGCCGGTGGCCTATGCTCAAGAAAAACGACTGCCGAAGGCGTGGCCCGGCCTAGACTCGGGGCCTCACCGATTTTTTTTAGAGGCGGCTACTGGATATGTTCAAGAAATTTTGACAATGCCGATAAAGGGGCACGAGGCATTTGGGTGCTGGAGCGGACCTTACCCGCAATTCTTGATGTTATTACCTGTATGATTGCGCGTCACTATGAGGTCTTATTTAGGTCTGGCCGATAAGTACTTCGTGATCAGGTGGTCCAGCGCCATGTGGACATCCTCGACAGGTCCGTATTCGCCGTTGTCTGTCTCCACGTGGATCACATGCCGGGCGATCTTTTTCATCCTCCCTCCGTCGAAACCCACGATAGCTACTGTGATGCCCCCGTTTTGGCCGGCGTATTCGAGAGCTTTGATCGCGTTCGGTGAGTTGCCGCTGGCTGAGATCGCCACCACTACGTCGCCGGGCCTCATTAAGTTCCTCAATTGCCATGAAAAAATGTTCTCATAACCGATGTCGTTGGCCAGACACGTGATAAAGGCGCTATTAGCTGTGAGGCTCAAGCATCGGAAAGGAGTGTGCCCCTCGGGGGATGCGCAGAATCCGAAATCGTTCGCGAAATGGCACGCGGTCGCGGCGCTCCCGCCGTTGCCAAGAAAGAAGATCGTGTTGTCCGCAGCGCGCGCTTCGAGGAAGAGGTCTATAACGCTGCCAACAGAGGCGTAATCAAGGCCGCGCAGGATCTCGACAAGATGTTCCACGTATTCACGGGCGAACTCGGGGCCGGATTCGGCGTTGGTGGGGGTCATATTCTGATCGGCCATGCCGGGAGTTTTCTGCAAGATGATATGCCTCTGCCTTTCGTTAGTCGGCCTCTCCGGCCCATCTATTTGGCATCTTTTCGCGCTTTTTCGCCGGCACTATCCAGCCTATGTATCTGATTCCTGCAAGGTTGCACATAAAAACCTTTGAGAACGCAACAACTGGGTATGAATTCTTCAGCCCGGTTCTATTTTTCGTCTTCGACTTGTCCCTGGCGCATCAACTTTTCCCTGACCGATCCCGCGTCTCCAATAACCCGCTTCGATGCCTCTATTTCGGAGATGATTTTTTCCCTCACTTGTCCCCTTCTAATCGGGCTGGCCTGTTTCGATAGGTTCTCGGGACCTCCTCCAGGCAAGGGCTGGTACTCCCACGGCGGCACGGGAGAATTGCCGGACCAGAGACCGATTCCAGCTTTCCTTGCCTCTTGTTCCAGTGTTTCCAGTTCCTTCTCGAAGGGGAGGTACTTTTTGTACCACCACGCCAGACCTTTTCGTAGAAGTTCCTTGTTGAGGCATTGGCCGTCCACGAACACCCAGGCTATGACTCTATCGTAATGATCACGAAAAAGGGGCCTTACCTCCAACCTACCACCCAGGACCCGCCTGGAGGTGTATAGGTGAGCCGCCTTCCCAAAGGCCTGCGGTTCTACCGGGCTGTCAATCCCATAAAGACGAACGTTTTCTACTTTCCCGTCTTCAGTCATCACTTTTATTTCGTCCGGTCGCACCACTCCGACGGCTTTCCCCATCCAGGACAAACAGGCATCGGGCACTGCGAGCACGAGGAAGCAGATCAACGCCAAACTTGCCTGTTTCATGCGATCTCCTATGGTAGCACTGCCAATATACAGTTCGATCCGGGTTCTTTCGAGTGCAAATTTATCACCGCGCCGGTGCATCACGAAGCTATTTTACCACTCTCGTGACTCGGTTGCCAAAGACCGGCAATTTTGTTGTATTGCCCGGCGCTGCCGCTTGTCCGAAAGCAGACGTCTGCTCGGGCGATGCCGGGCGGTACTCCGGGACAATCTCTTTCAGGATGCGGCGTACTTCTATCTCATCGTTGTGTGCCCGCACTATGTCAATAGCGTGATCTATTTTCGCGATGATCTTGAAGCCCGGATCATCGCTTAGGTTGAAGATTTTAATCTTGGCGTGCGAGGTCTCGATGCATATCTCACTATCCTGACACAGTTCTTCGAATAGCTTTTCGCCCGGCCTCAGGCCGATAAACTCTATGGGTATTTCACCCTCTTGCTTTCCTACAAGCTGGAACAACTGGTGTACCAGGTCAACAATCTTGATCGGGTCCCCCATATTCAGGATCATGATCTGGCCGGACTCTCCAAGGGCGGTAGCCTGCAGCACCAACGTGACTGCTTCCGGAATAGTCATGAAATATCTTTGCATCTCAGGATGGGTAATCGTAACAGGCCCCCCCCGAGCGATCTGGTCCATAAATATTGGGACCGCACTACCTTCCGAGGCAAGAACGTTCCCAAACCTCACTGATAGGAACCGAGTGCGACTGACGCGGCCGAATGCCTGGCAGTAAATCTCGCACACTCTCTTGGTGGCTCCCATGACACTGACGGGATTAACCGCTTTGTCCGTGGATATCAACAAGAATCGGGATACGCCGAATTGATCCGATGCCCGCGCGAGCGTTTGAACCCCTTCTACATTGTTCTTAAAGCATTCAACCGCATTGAGTTCCTGCATTGGAACATGCTTATAGGCTGCTGCATGGAAGACCAGATCGGGCCTAATTTTGTCGAATTCATAGTGAATTCTGGTATGGTCTCTTACGTCGCATAACAGCGGGATTACCACCCCGTCCCGCGCAAACTCCGTTAACTGCCTGTGAATAAAAAATAAGCTGTTTTCGGCTCGTTCCATTAAAATGAGGCTCTTCGGCCTCCGCTTGAGGATCTGGCGACAGAGCTCCGACCCGATGCTTCCTCCCGCGCCTGTGACCACAACCACTTTGTCCACGATAAGATTCTGAACCTGCTCCGTATCGATTCGAACTTCTTCGCGACCCAGCAAGTCGGAGACAGTGATGTCCCTGAGCTGAGTCAGCGCCGATGATTCTCCCATTATTTCTACCAGCGGGGGCAAAGTCTTGACCGTTACATTCAGGTTCCTCAAGGTACTATGAATGCGCTTCATCTGGACATTATTTGCTGAAGGAATAGCCACTATCACCAGATGGACGGGATTAGCTTGAACGTAGGCCGGAATGTCTTCCACGCCTCCTTTAACCTTGATCCCGTGTATAGTTAATTGCTGCTTGTTCCGGTTGTCGTCGAATATTGCCTCCGCCTGCAACCCGGAACCGGGATTTCGAATAATCTCACGAAGAATCATTTCGCCGGCATCGCCTGCCCCGACCACCACTACCTTCCGTTTACTATCGGATTCGCCCCATCGCACATAGAGCCGGGTTCTTTCGCGCAGCAGCCTCATGCTAATCCGGGCTCCGCCTATCAGCACCAAACTTATAAAAAAGTCTATCAGGATGACTCCCCTGGGAATTCTCAGATATTCCGTGACCAGGGGTAACAAGAAGAGTACAGCGCCGCATATAAGTCCTTGCAGGAGCAGCGTGGGGATATCGCTCAGTCCCACGTAACGCCAGTTCGTCGAATGCCCTCTCAGGAGATAAAAGACGAACACTTTCAAAAAAGCCACGTAAGGGAGTAGAAATAAGCGCTGGCGGGAAAAGTTGAATGGGACTTGAAAATCAAAGCGGAATTCGTAAGAAAACCAGAAACTGATTCCTGCCAGCGTAAGAACTATGGCAAACAGCCAATAATTGAAATGGACGTAGCGTCGCACAAAGTTCGAGGCCCTTTCTACGTATGTCAGAAGGCTACTTGTCATGGCCCGATTGTCAGGGACCGCCATCGCAAACCTCAAACTTGCAACAGTTGTCGTCGCTGGATTGGCCCAGCAACAGACCTTTTGATCCTTGCTCAACAAATTATGTACCGGTTGACCGGCAAAAGCAAGCTACGTTTAATTGCTATGCCGGCTTCCCAACCCGCTTATGAGATTGTGCGTTCCCTGGACCGCGTGAAATTGAATCGAGGGAACGCATTATCTTCTTGTCATGGCTCCCCAAAGGGCTTGATCATTTTTTTGTAGCGAAGTAATGCTTTTATCAACGGAATCATCATACGATCACGAACAGCCTTTGGCCATCCGGAGAACCTGAATTGGATCAGTTGAATCCCGAATCCCCGAAACATGATTCACCTTGTTTCACCAGGATCGCCCATGCTCCTAGCGAGACATTGCGCGCTGAAATCCGTCGGTTCGTCGCTGATTTGAGTACGGATCAGGCGGTGGGACCCGATCGCTGCCGCAATTGGACTCCGGGCCATATCTCAACCGTGTTGACTGAAGGGATCGGCCCATGGCTCTACAGGACGCTGAAGAATCATCCTGAGGTCGGGCTTGCCGCTGAGTTTTGGGAGCAACTTAATCGTTGCCACGCCCAATCCATGATGAGGAGCCTCGCTGACCAGGCGTGCTTTCGAGAAGTTGTGGCGACTTTCACGACTGAACAGATACCAGTGTTGGTGCTCAAGGGGGCCTATCTCGGGACCTTTGTTTACCGGAGCCCGGCCCTGCGCCCCATGTGCGACCTGGACTTGTTGGTTCGAGAAGAGCATTTTGAACAGGCCAGACGAATCTTGGAGAGGCTAGGATTCGGGATCAGCTCAGAGCCGCTGGAAGGCGGGTATCGTATTTTACAGCCGGCACTCGCCCACATGCGCTCAGGATCATTTCCATGTTCAGTTGACCTTCACCGTGCGCTATTGTCCATGGATTATTACCGCCTGCCCTCTTCCCTATTGTGGCAAGAGGCGGTAGAGGGAGAACTCTATGGTCAGCACGTGTTCTTCCTATCGAATGAACTTAATTTTATCCATGTAGGAATCCATACGCTGACCCACATCGAACTCATGCGTGATTGGCTGGACCTCGTCCTTTTCTTGCGCCGAATCGGGCTTGACTGGGACAAGCTTGCCTCACTGGCCGGATCGCTCGGCGTCTTGAGGCCCCTCTATTGGGTTTTCCATGACCTGAAGCAGGATTGGGGCGTTGAGCCCCCGAAGCGGTTTGTGGATTCCCTAGCCGCTTATGTGCCTGCTCGGATGGAAGACCGGGTGATCAAGCATAAGTTCCGGTATATCTGGCGATTCGAGGCGAGACTTCAACTCCTCCAGGATTTAAGGCTACGACTGCACTATTTGAGCATGAGGCTGTTCCCTACAGCTACTGACGGGGACGAGAAATTAGGGGTCCGAGGGTGGCTAAGGCATGTGGCGTCTAAGATAACCATATTTATGGCCTTTTACCGGCGGAGCTGACTTAGTGCCCTGTTTCCTAAATTCGGTCATGTATTCTGATCGGTCGGGAACCGTAGCCGGGCTCTTTTGGCGGTAGAACCGGCCTCAGAACCGGTCATCCGTCCCGGCCCTGCAGAGATTCCGCCCCTACCGATCCTAAAGAGCTGCCGTCACGTTACCGAACTTACAAAAGGCGCGCTCAGCCAGCTGTTTTTTGCAATAGGCCGCTACTCTTAAACTTCTCCCTGAATACTTCCGGCAATTTTACGGCCTGTACATCTCTTCTGCCGTGTTTCCTGAATAGTACGGAACAAGGGGTCTCATTTCCAATTTCCGGCAAATATCGGAATCGGCCGGCCTTGGCTTCCTTGATAAACCCCATGACATCGTGCGAGAACTCCTCGACGCGCATCTGCTCGTAGGGGATTTCAGCCGTGCCGACTGCATGCCAGGCCAAATCGAACTTGATGAAATCGTGGACCGGATGTGTTTCGAATCCCAGTTCGTTTACCACTTGTCTTACGAAGGCTGAAACAGCCAGCAGTGACAGAGGGTCACCCTGGTGATTGAAGATGTTATCTGATGGGAGCTCCAAATCGGCTATTCGATCGAGCAGACTTTCCGGAAATCCCAACTTGACGTCCCTCAATAGTAAGAAAGACGTGTAACGCATGAACAAGAGGTTGATCATCAGATAAGTCACCCGGACAAAAAACTCTCTGTCAAGGTGTTCGGGAATATAATGATAGAGCGTCGAAAATACCTGCGGGTACTTCTTTATGAACTCCATGTCAACCGGATTCGATGGGTAAACCGAAAAATCCGATAGATGTTGGTCAAGGGCAAGGGACTTTCCGTTCTTCTCGTACAATGGACTCCCCGGGAAAGGAACGAGCAGGCGAAGGTATAGTGAAATCTCTTCTCTGTCACCAGCGAAATGTAGCTCCAGCATGAGACGCAGGGTTTGGGCCAGATCCTCCGAGCGCTCCTGCGGGAATCCTACAATGAATCCGCACGTCGCACGAATTCCCAATTCGCAAGTCTTGCGGACAACTTCAAGGGCGCGCTCCAGCTTCAGTCTCTTGTTCAAAACCCGCTGCATTCTCGGTGAGCCTGTCTCCACACCGTAGAATATTTGATCGCATCCTGCTGCGGCCATTCTGGAGAGGATTTCGTCATCCACCGTGTCAATTCTCGAGAAACAGCTCCACGGTTTGACGAGCTTTTCTTGTATCAATGCATCACATAATTCAAGGACCCATTTTCGATTCAGTGTCAAAAGATCATGCTCGAACCGAAGCTTTTTAGCATCGAAGTCTGCAACGACCTGCTTCACTATTTTAATCACACTCTCCACAGACCGTTGCCGAAACCGTCCTTCAGCCATCTTGTTGGAAACACAATAAGAACAAGTGAAAGGACATCCCCTGCCCGCATCTATGGAGACATGATCGAGCGATCCCACCGAAGGAAATAAGCTGTAGTCGGGCAAAGGAAGGCTGTTCAGGTCGGCTACCGGATGCGAGTCTGGGGTCCTCACTATTTGGCCTGCATTACGGAACGTGAGTCCAGGCACCTTCAGCAACGCATTAGGATCATCAAGCGATCTGATTATGCGGCCGATCGTATGATCGCATTCGCCACGCACCACGACATCCACCTGCGGAAAGACCTCTATGGTTTCCGTGTCTACGTTGGATGCCTGAACGCCTCCGAACAGGATCTTGACGTGCGGCCTCTGTTCCTTAACAATCCCGGCGAATTTTATTAAATCAAAATAGGAGTTGCACCACGCGGAAAAGCCTACCACATCGGGGTTGCGCTCTATTATCGCTGCCGGGACATCGCGAAAGGTTGGGTTTGAGCTTATACTGTTGATATCAAGAATTTCGACGTCAAAGCCATCCTGGTGAAGCACTGTCGCCAGGGAAAGAAGGCCCAGCGGCACGTATGAGTCTGGACGCCCTTCTTCCAAAATCGGATTAGGAATCAGCAGTATTTTCATGGTTTCCTCAACCGCTCTGAACCCGAAGCGTCCTGCCAGAGCCCTTGCTCCACCATGTCAAGCACCTCAGACATTGTCGACGCAGAACGCGGCCGTATCAACCGCAGCACCGGTACCTTTTCACACAGTCTGGCGCATTGAAGGAAATAGGACGCAGGCCTCGCGTCGTGCATTAACCGAACCCAGTACGAATGCCGGACTAGCTCAAATACCGCTTTATGGCGGCTGAGGCGTTCGATCCTGACTGAAGGACCGTCCTCCAGGATATACAAACGGCGCAGCGGCACAGCGTATTGCGGAAATTCGCCGGGGACACGCCATGTAACCTTTTCTTCAAAAGGGTCTAATCCTTCGGATTCCTCCACGAAGCAATTGAAATGTTTCGCAGCGTCGGGCAGCAGTTGCAAAACTGGAAGGCCGGGATAAACCGAACAACTAGAACCTTCAACGTCCACTACTGTGACATCATCAGCCACCACGGCGTGACTTCGCGAGTGTAAAGCCGCGGCGATAAATGACTTGCCAGCCGTGGAATCGCCCAGGAAAGCAACGGCGCCTGGGCCTAGATTCACGCAACTTGCATGCAAGGTCACGTAACCTCGCTGGTGGAGCAAAATGGAAAGTCCCAGGGTCTGCGCCAGACCACCGAGCCTCTTTTCATCACTTCCCGGCACGGGTTCGCCTATGATCTCTCGACCGTGGCTGACTCGGCATCGGCCCATCTTGTGGTAGTAAAAGTAGGCCTCATTGGCCTTGAACTGCAGGCACAGACGGATGTTAGGACTTACCGGCTCCAGCAGAGGCTTGGGCTTGCCGAGACGCATCACGACATCACCCGCGGCCTCCTGCTCGATCAGGCCGGGGAGTGGAATATCGCATCGAATTCCCAGTCCATAAGCAATATAGGAATACATGGCAAGCTATGCAGATCGGTAGGTGCCCAAGCCGTCCTGCTGTGTGCCTCGGCCGGTGTTCTCTGTGAGCTTCTCCACCGCGCCGTGAACGATCAACTCGGGAGTAACGTACGGTTTCTTAGCCCCACCTTCTTTGGTCTCTGAGGCAGGGAATTCCTTTTGGTCCACTGTCATCGCCGTGCCTCCTTTCACGAGATTCTTTCTGAAGCTTCGCGTCTCTTGTTGACTCTCACTTCATACGCGTGATGTCTGAGCATGACAAGCAGGTTGTGACTGCTTCATGGCTCCAACCTCGACCG
>JBKQMK010000195.1:0-9002 GCA_052146735.1 Desulfomonilaceae bacterium
CGGCACAAGGACTCGCAGAAAGACTAGGGTTACCAGGCTTGGGCAAGTAGGGACATTCGGACGTTTCCGCTAGAGCCCCCGAGGAGGAATCGAGACGCGGCAGCGAAGGATCAATTCGAAACAAAGCGCCGCAGATATACGGGTTGGGATTGAAAGCTGGCGAGAGGATTATAACTTCTTCAGACCATACAGCTCATTGAACTACCGCCCCCCTGCTCCTGAGGCTGTACTCTCAAGGTGGATCGTCCGCACTAAACTCGCCGATCCTTTCCCTATACCAGGAGGCGAAGGTACTATACCTTTAAAATATAGTAATCGAGGTAGGACCGCCGGTTACCCGACGGCCCCCTCACAGATCCCGGCGTGCAGTATTCCCGCACCGGGCTCCTCAGAGTTGCTCGCATCTGGGCAGAGAGGAGAGTCTATAACAGGGCAGGCTGGTGAGGCGCAGCACATTCAGTGATCCGTGGAACGGGGACCTCGAAGAAGCGCAAAAGATCGGCAAACCCCTTCCAGGTGTAGCTCCGGCGCTGACTGCGACGATTGAGCCATTTGAAAAGGATGCGCTTAGCCTGATAGAAGAAGCAGTGCAAGCTGGCAGAGTTGCCGATGACCCCATAATAGTTCCAGTAGCCACTAAGCTTGGCACGGAGGGTCCTGAAGAGCCCTGGAAGCTTGCAATGACGGTTCTTCTGAATCCAGGCGGTGAAGGTGGCCAGCGAAGCTTTGAGTTTCTTCCGAGACGTACGACGGCTCACCGTCCTACCGCCTTTGCGGCTCTTACGCCAACGAAACTCAAAGCCCAAGAACTCGAAGGCGCCACTCCCAGAAAGATCAAACTGACTGAAACGGAGGATCCGAGTCTTATCCGGGGCCACCTCTAGCCCGAATTCAGCCAAGCGAAGGCTGAGTTGTTCATAGAAACGCTCAGCATCCTTTGGATGCTCAAACGCACAGACAAAGTCATCCGCAAAGCGGATGAGCATGGCGCTGTCCCGACAGGTTGGTTTGAAGCATCGCTCAAACCACAGGTCCAGGGCATAATGGAGGTACAAATTGGCCAATACAGGAGAGACAACCCCTCCTTGTGGTGTCCCCGTGACTGGGTGAAGCACCTGGCCATCCGTTTCCAGAATCCCCGCCTTGAGCCACTTACGAATCAGATGGAGAAACGGCTTGTCATCAATGCGCTCTGCGAGCATCCGCATCAGCCAATTGTGATCGATGTTGTCGAAGAACCCCTTGATGTCTGCTTCTACCACCCAATGGTATCTTCCAAAGTGGAGCGTCCTCGTGAGGTCTCGAACTGCGTCCAGCGGCCCGAGATTGGGTCGATACCCATAGCTGCACCTCAGAAAATCCTCCTCGTAAATGGCCTCCAGGATCTTCGCCACCGCTCGCTGTAACAGCTTGTCCTCAGTGGTTGGTATCCCAAGCGGCCGAAGCTTCCCATTGAGCTTCGGAATGTACTTTCGCCGGACCAGCCGAGCACGATACCGATTCTGTTTGAGCCGCTCCACGAGGTCGCCTATGTTGGAGGAAAGATCGGTCTCATACGCACGGTAATCCACGCGATCTACCCCTGGCGCCGCATCCTTCCTGAGGAATTGCCAACACCATGTCAGGCTCTCTACGTTGAGGAGGCTATACAGATTGCGGAATCGATGCTTCCTGTGGCTCGCCGCTCTGTTTGCTATTCCCCACAGTGAGGTTTGCACGATTTGTTCCAGCCTTTCGTATCCGGTTCGTGTTTCCTTTATGGGCTACACAACTCCGTCGCCCCCTTCCCCATGTGGTCGGCTCGCCCGCCTTAGAGTACTATGGAGCGATCTGACTCCCCATCGCCCATCAGGTGTCCTTCGTTTTGTTGGTACACCCTACCCTCACTAGGGAGACGATGGGGTCTCCCAGGTTCCTGGCGTCTCTCTTCCTGCGTGCCACGCTCTCTGACCCCGGCAGGCCCTCGGGGATCTCACCCATAACGATCCCTTCGTGTTGGCTTCCGACTTTGTGACGCCGTCGCCACCTGCTGTGATGATTGTAACGAGGCTGAATTGCTTAAGGGAGGCGCAGTCTCCCTTGCGGCCCACAGGATTCTCTGTGTACGCTTCGGATATTTCGTTCGTTTGCCCTACATTGCATCCTCCTCCATATCCGCAACACTCGATACGGGTGGCTGGTTAGGCCTTACCCGGCGGGGACTTGCACCCCGCAAGAGACGCCAAGCTTCGCCTGGCGCACCACAAAATCGTCTCTACCCGCATTTTTCAAGCTGCTTCCAGAGCGGCCTTGTGTATACCAGGCTGAAATAACTGGAGTAATTTTCTCGCAGTTTCGCGTCCTCAGCGCTTGTCCGCTGGAACTCTCCCGACGTCGGGAGAGTTAAATTCAAGAGCCAGCATTTCGGAAATCTCGGATTCGCTGCTGTTTTCAGCTGATCCCATAGGAGTTCAAGAATTCGTCCTGCCACCATCGCGGTTTTGAACCGCCCTTTTGAACTAAGCGCCTTTAATTACAAAATCCAAGATCTGGCTAAGTTCTTCAGCACTGTACGGCTTGGCGACAACCCCTCTAAAGCCATAGCTTTTGTAGTCACTCATGACGGGATCATTTGAATAGCCACTTGATACGATTGCCCGGATCTCAGGGTCTGTCTCGATCAGCCTGCGAACTGTTTCTCTCCCTCCCATCCCTCCTGGAACCGTCAAGTCCAAAATAACGGCGGTGTAAGGACTTCCTGAATCTCTGGCCGAGCGATAGAGTCCACAGGCTTCGTCCCCATCTTCTGCCACATCGACTTCATAGCCCAGCATCGACAGCATTTCTCTGGCCATATCTCTTAAGGGCTCTTCATCCTCCATGAGCAATATCTTCCCCTCGCCGGTGACAACGCTGTTGTCCGGTTCTTTCTGATGCCTTATTCCCTTCTCAGAGGCGGGAAGATAGATATGAAAGGTGGTGCCAACTCCCATCTCCGATTCGACCGTAGTCAAGCCGTCATGGCTCTTCACTATGGAATGGGCGGTTGCAAGACCCAAACCGCTCCCTTTCTGTTTGGTTGTGAAATAGGGATCGAATATCTTCGGCAAGATTTTGGCGGGTATGCCGACACCCTGGTCCTGTATGGATAGTTTGACGTAGCTTCCATCCGTCAATGAGAGACCCTCTTCCTCTGATACCGTAACATTTTCAACCCGTACGTGAATAGTGCCTCCCTCTGGCATGGCATGATCCGCGTTTATGATCAGGTTGCTGATTACTTGGCCTATCTGGCCCACATCTACCTCAACCGGATAAATGTCGTCAGGCACAGAGAATTCACAGCGGACGTTCGAGCCTCTCGCAGCAAACTCGCAACAGTCTTTGAGTAATTCCACTATGGAAGCAGTCCTCTTAATGGGTGCGCCACCTCTGGAAAATGTGAGCAACTGGTGTGTCAAGTCTCGCGCTCTGGCAACGGCTTTTTCAGCTTCTCCGAGTCTGCGAGAAATCATTTCTGGAAGCTGCGGAGACATCTTTGCAAGGGCAATGTTTCCCAGAATTGATGTGAGAATGTTGTTGAAGTCGTGAGCTATCCCCCCTGCCAGAACCCCAAGAGACTCAAGCTTCTCAATCTTGAGGAGTTGCTCTTCCGAACGTCTACGCTCCGTAATATCTCGACAGATTCCCCTAAATCCCCGTGGCTGGCCTAATGAGTCCCTGATCAGGGATATGGAAATGGCAACGTCTCTCTTTCTCCCATCTTTTCTTATAATTTCATGATCAAATACTTTATTGGCCTTCCTAGTGCTAAGGACTCGGTTAAACGCCTCTAATGTCTTACTGGCATTCTCCTCGTCCATGAACTCTCGATAGCTCATGCTTTTCAACTCTTGTCCGGGATAACCGGTAATTTCGGACATCACGTCATTGAAGAAGGTGAGGTTGCCCGCCATATCAACCTCATAATAACCATCTTGGATGGTCTCAATAATGGTTCGGTATTTTTCTTCCGATTTACGAAGCTCTTCCTCTGTTCTCGTTCGCTCAATGATTTCCTTTTTAAGCTCCTCTTGATGTTTCTGAGTGAGAACCAGTTGCTTCTTCTCCAGAGTCAGGTCCTCGACAAGAACAAGGACGCACCTGTACTCTTTCAACCTGAGGGATCGAAAGTGCATACGGCCCCAGATTTGGCTATTACGGAGCTGAATCACTGCGGAGTGGAGTTCCGGCTTTCTGGAAGAAAACACCCTTTCCAGGACGGACTGAACCACTTTGCCGACAGAGGTATTACAAAAGAGCGAGGTAAAAGGGCTGCCTTGCACCTTCTCATTCCCGCTGTCAATGTCCCAACGGGCATGGTTGGCAAAGATTATGTTGAGCCGTCTGTCGACTAAAAAGGCAGGAATCGGGAGGGATTGGAGCAGCTTACCGAGGGATGTCGTCTCAACCGCTCTGAGATCAAAGCTGCCTGAAGGGGTGAGCGCTTCTACAGACAGACTTTCCAGATCAATTGTTTCCGTACGAGTGTTCGCTCCTTGTGGGTAGGGTGGAGATTTGGCACTCTGTTGCAATGGTCTGAAATCTGAATGTTCCTTGTCACTCATAACATATCTCGCTGAATTATTGTCAGCATAATAGCGAAAACTCAAGTAAAAGTCCATGAAATTGCACGAATTCCCCGTATCGGTTATTTGATGTCAGCAAAACTGGAGATCGAATGCCTTGGGTTTATGTAATTGTTGGACATATTCTGTCTGTTGGCAGCGGTAACGGTCTCTTACAACGGTATACGTCTAACCGAATAACAATTCTAATGTCCAGATCTATCCCTATAGATAATTTAGAGAACGCAAATCCATTTTTGCTTATTCTTCATTAATTCTAA
Source organism: Desulfomonilaceae bacterium (assembly GCA_052146735.1). Taxonomy (GTDB): domain Bacteria; phylum Desulfobacterota; class Desulfomonilia; order Desulfomonilales; family Desulfomonilaceae; genus CAWBBA01. The sequence goes on from JBKQMK010000195.1 coordinate 4,868, forward strand.
CATATTGGAAACTATCCAAGCCGCATTTTCGCCAGGTATTTTATCCATGGGTCACTTCCTGGATCATCTGATTAGCCGCTACGCCAAATGGCGTAGCGGTACGTACCTCACACAAGCCACTGTTCTCGGGTGAAAAGCCACGCCGGAAATTCTGCTTGACCAGGGGACATGTGGTGAGGTACGCTCCAGAATAGAGGAAAAGAGAAGTTTTTCATCAATGTGACAACGGATTTGCCTCCATCGAGAGTTGTGGGAGGAGATACGGGGCCTTTGCAGTGCCAAAAGCCCTCCTTTGATTGGTCAACGGCCACAAGACACCCGAAAAAGCAAGACCGCCGCATAATTCCAGCTTGGCAGAAATCTTTACAGAAACTTACCTGGAGGCTGTGGAGTTCAAGGTAATAGTACCACTTGATCCTGTAATGACAAAGGGTTCGCTTATCCACACGTGTGCCGCATCCTGGCACGCACATTGCTTTTGCTCCCTGGACAAGAAACCGGCTTTAATGTGTTGAGTGCCTGCCTTGTCCTGACTGACGCGTTCCAGGAGGGGGACATGGAAGAACATGACGAGAACGGTCAACGATCAGGGAAAACGCCTATCCTGCCAGTTCTACAGGGTTCAGGGAAGAAAAAACGAAGGACAGGGGAGAGCGTTTCCACGGAAATAGAGGAATTCCCGCACCTTGAGTTCGGAGAAACGACTGATATTGGGGGTTCGCTCCCCGAAGATGTAGACCTGACCGAAACCATCGATCTCACCTCCCTATTCAGCAAAGACTTATCGACCACGGGAAGCTTCGACATACGGGGGGACATTTGGAAAACCACATTCGGCCAGGTTCTTCAGGCACTACCGATCCCCGCGTTCTTGATTGACCAGGACTGCAACCTATTATTCGCGAACCAAGCATGTTCAAAGATCAGCTCTTCCTATGAAAAAATCCTGGGAGCCCCATTCCGTACCCTGTTTCCGAATCCTGCTGTCTCCAGCAAAGTCCAATTGCTTTTGGAGGATGTATTCTCTACCAGAAAGACCAAAGTGGCCCAAGGCATCCTGCAATTACAGGAAAGCATAGTATGGGCTCGCATCACTTTTCGATCCGTCAGGATTATGCAGGAGAGGCATTTACTCGCTCTAATTGAAGATCTCAGTAGCGAAAAAAAACAGATTCAGCTCAAGGAAAAATTCAGCCGCGAACTCGAGCAGCGAGTGGAGGAACGGACCGCCGCCTTGAGAGAGGCCAAAGAGGCTTTACAAAAGAGTGAGGAGCGTTTCAGAGCCCTTGTAGAGAGTACTAGCGATTGGATTTGGGAAAGGAATGAGAAGGGGGTATATACGTACGCGAGTCCAAGAATAATGGAATTACTGGGCTGCGAGCCCGAGGAAGTGATCGGGAAAGAGCCTTTTGACCTAATGCCGGAAAAGGAGGCTACTCGGTTCGCCTCCAAGCTCCAAGCTGTCGTAAGGACAGGCAAACCTTTTCGAGGCTTGGAGATAATCAATAAGCGCAAGGATGGTGGGCTGGTCGTTATCGAAACAAGTGGAGTTCCTTTCTTCGATTCGGAAGGAAAGCTCCTGGGGTATCGAGGTATAGACCGAGACATTACAGAGCGGAAGCAGGCGGAAGAAGCCCTGCGCAAAAGTGAGGAAAAATACCGCACTATTCTGGAAACCATCGCAGACGGTTACCACGAGGCTGATCTCAAGGGAAACCTTACCCTCGTCAATGATTCCCTGTGTGAGATACTCGGGTACTCCCGAGAAGAATTGCTCGGAATGAACTATTTCCGGTTCATGGATGAAGCCAACGTAAAGTCGACCTACGAGGCGTACATAGAAGTCTATAGAACGGGCAATGTTAACCCAGGATTTGACACTGAGGTTCTGAGAAAGAATGGAACCAGAGGACAGGTCTCGATTTCCATAGCCCCCATACGTGATTCAGAGCAGCGTATTAAGGGATTTCGTGGTGTTTTCCGTGACGTGACCAAACACAGGCAACTTGAAGCACAGCTTCAGCAAGCTGTAAAGATGGAGGCCGTGGGTAGGTTGGCAGGCGGAATAGCCCATGACTTCAATAACCTACTCACCGCGGTGATCGGATATACGAATTTATTGATGGATCAAGTGCCCACCGACGATGTTCAAGGCAAGAGGCTCGCTGAGATCGCCCGTGCCGCAGAGCGGGCGGCAGGTCTTACCAAGCAACTCCTTGCGTACGGTAGGAAACAAGTTCTGGACATCAGAGCTTTGGACATCAATGAAGTGATCTCCGGGATGGAAGAGATGCTGAGAAGGATCATAGGGGAGGACATAGAGCTGGTAACGGTCCTCTCTTCGCTGGCGGGTCTTGTACGGGCGGATCCGGGTCAGATCGAACAAGTATTAATGAACCTTGCGGTCAACGCACGTGATGCAATGCCGAATGGGGGCAAACTCATACTTGAGACAGCAAATGTCTTACTTGACGAAGATTATTGTCGGACCCACTCTGAGGTTGAATCTGGCGCATACATAATGTTAGCCGTTAGTGACAACGGGCAGGGTATGGAGCCGGAAACCATATCCCGAATCTTTGACCCGTTTTTCACGACCAAGGAGAAAGGAGTAGGTACCGGCCTTGGTCTTGCGACACTTTACGGCATCGTCAAGCAACACGGAGGCCATGTGGGCGTGGACAGCCAGGTAGGTAGAGGTACGATCTTCAAAGTTTACCTGCCTTGCGTTGAAGATTTCATCGTAGAGGTTCAACAGAGCAAGTCTAGTGCACCGAGACCTGAGGGGAGAGAAACTGTGCTCGTGGTTGAGGATGAAGAAGTAGTAAGAAATCTGACTTGCGAGGTCCTGGACATTCTTGGCTATTGCACGCTGGCTGCAAGTGACCCAGAACAGGCACAAGCACTAAGCCGAAGCCATGAGGGGCCTATCCACTTGCTTCTGACTGACGTGGTCTTACCCCAGATGGATGGAAGGAGTCTCTACCAGACCCTTTCGGTGACTCGACCCGAGATGAAGGTGCTGTATTGCTCTGGGTACACAGAGAGCTTCATTGTCCATCATGGAGTGTTGGACCAAGGCGTGCAATTCTTGGCAAAGCCCTTTACTGTTGACTCCTTGGCGAGGAAGGTGAGGGACATACTGGATGGAGCCGTATGAGGAGTAATCTCCTTAGGCCCAGTTCCTCGGCTTGATCGTTTTCAAAAGGCTGACGCTTACAGCGAAAAAATGCGATAGGCCGTTTCTCACGAGTAAAGGGGGAATGTCAGATGACAATGGAGCAGAAAGTCATCAGGCATGGCTTTTCCCACGGGATTCTGCAGTGCCCTTAGGGCCATAGGGCCGAAGAGGTGCATGAAGCGACAAATCGACGGGAGAGACATTCTTAACGACCTCCGATCAGGGATGGCAGACGAGGAGCTGTTAGTGAAGTACAAGCTGTCGGCAAAATCTCTTCGGTCCATATTCAAACAGCTTGTGGTGTGCAAGGCTATCAGCCAGTCTGAGCTCTACGAAATTTCTTCATCTTACAGGGATAGAGTTGATCGCATCACAGGGCGAACGCACCCTAGGGCAGACTTGGCTCATTATCTTTAGTAGTACACGGGCGGATAGGTCGTACTTCTCCATCAGGCCGGTATCGCCCATTCCTGACATTATATCCTTCAGTATTTCGCTGGCTCTTATACTCTTTCTCGGCATGAAGATCCCCAGCTGCTAACGTGCCCTCAACGCTCCTACCGACTCTGCCTCAGATTATGTACCACTTGTTAAGTCAGAGTTATAGTGCCTTGACCTCCCGGGATCACTTATCGGAAAATTTGGTTACCCGCAGTGCCATTTTGCGCTCCATTGCCTCGAAGTGGGTCATGAAATATTAGACCGGTACTGGAATTTTACATCAAAGGGGGCTTTTTCGCGTAGAGTACTACAAAAACCCTTTGCACATACCAACTAATAGGCATACTAGATATCTTCACAGCCGATAGCCTTCGCTCCATCATGCCCCCATCCCTCCCACCACTGATGCCCTGAGATACTCTCCCTCACACAGAGTCATTACTTAACCGATCAATACGAGTATTTCTCATCAGGTGCTTAGGTTGGCTTTTTGAATGAATTCGCTCTTTTTGA
>JBKQMK010000196.1:0-3049 GCA_052146735.1 Desulfomonilaceae bacterium
AGTTGTGGCGTCTCCTTCAATATTTCCCTGGCGATCACGAGCCTCTGAATCTGATTGGTCCCCTCGAAGATCTGTGTAAGTTTGGCATCCCGGAACATCCGTTCCACCGGGAAGTCCTTCATGTAACCATATCCTCCTAGCACCTGCACCGCATCTGTAGTAACTTTCATGGCTGCGTCGCCGGCAAAGCACTTGGCCATCGAGGCAAGCTTGGTGTTCTGTCGGCCTTGATCGTACAGCCTTGCAGCACGATAGACTAGCCCTCTCGAGGCCTCAATAAGGGTGGCACTATCTGCCAGTATAGCTTGTATAAGCTGATGTTCCGCTATCGCTTTTCCAAAGGTTCTGCGCTCCGTCGCGTAACGGACCATCACCCCAAAGGCTCCCTCGGCTATACCTAGTGCCTGAGCGGCCACCGCAGGTCGCGACATGTCGAAGTCCTTCATTGCGAGAAGGAACCCCTTACCTTCCTCACCAAGGAGGTTTTCTCCCGGCACCCGCACCTCATCGAGTATCACTTCAGTCGTGTTGGACCCGCGCTGTCCGAGCTTGTTTTCCGTCCTGCCGATGGACACTCCGGGCCGCTCCCGTTCCACAGCAAAAAAGGAGAGGCCGTCGTGCCCTCCTCCCTTGGACGTGCGGGCCAAAACGGAGTACACAGAGGCCACGCCACCGTTTGTTGCAAAACATTTTGTTCCGCAAATCACGTAATCATTGCCATCTCGGGTCGCAACGGTCTTTATCGAGGCCACATCCGAACCTGAGGATGGCTCGGTAACTAGATAGCCCACAAGGGCCCTCTCTTCCGCGATCCTACCAAGCAGGCTCGGCCTCACTGCTGTCGAGGACCCATGCACGATCGGGAATGAGCCGACAGCCTGTATTATCAACAAAAGGGCGGACGAAGCGCAATGTCGGGATATCTCTTCCACCGCGGCGCACAAAGCTGTTCCCTGACTTTTCTCCAACCCTCCATATTCGGGTGGGAGTGTAAGCGTCAGCAGGCCAAGGTCCCAGCAAAGCGCCTCCACTTCGCGGTTGAACACCCCCTCCTCGTCTATGGAGGCCGCTAATGGAGCAATCTTCTCTCTTGCGGCGCGGCGCACGGTTTCCCTGAGAATTCGCAACTCTTCCGTTTCGTCGAACATTCTCGTGTTTGCCTTTCCTGACCGAATTACGCGCCGTTGCGCACGCATTTCCGGAGCGGTGTGTCTGACCTTACAACAGAGGCCGTACCAGGTGTCAAGATTTTTGGGCTATGAGCTGCTCCGGGAGTTTAGTGGAATGGCCACCTATTATTTGCTATCAGGGTATAATGATTGTTGAACAAGACCCCTGGTGATGCGATGAGGTCCTCCCGCTTTTCTTGAGTGTTCGTCCGGGCTCTATCGCACATTCTTCTCGATCAGGCGCCTTCACCCGAATACAGCATAAGGATGACCAATGAACTCTTCTGAAGCTTACGAACAACTGTCGGTCCACAGTAAGGAAGCCGCTTATCTCGGCTCAGCGATCAGTGTGTTGCACTGGGACCAGCGCACCCAGATTCCCCCGGAAGGTCACGCCCATCGGGTGAACGTCTTATCCTATCTTGCCAAGGTGAGACACCGAATGGTGACCGACCCGCACATCGGTGAATGGTTGGCGGATATTGAAGGATCGGACCTGACCCGTGATCCGTTGTCTGTCTCAGCCGTCAACATCCGCGAATGGCGGAGATCATACGATCGCTCTACCAAGATCTCGGAGAAGCTTGCAGTCGAGATCGCGAGGGCTACGGCGGAGGGGCAGTCGGTTTGGGAAAAGGCCCGCCCCCGAAATAACTGGGTGGCGTTTGCCCCCTACCTGGAGCGCATCGTTTCCCTGAAGCGTGAGGAGGCCGAAGCACTTGGATACGAAGACGAACCCTATGATGCGCTTTTGGATGCGTACGAACAGGGAGAAACAGTCAAGGGCCTACGGCCGACATTCGACCGACTCACTCAGGCTCTAGTAGGGTTGCTCGAACGCATCAAGGGGAGTTCCAAACGAGCCCGCGCCTCGTTGCAGGAACGAAGTTTTCCTGTGAGTGAGCAGAAATCTTTCGCGATCGAGGTGGCGAAGCGGATAGGGTACGATTTCCTAGGGGGTCGTCTCGACATCTCGGCCCATCCGTTTACAACGGGTATAGGGCCGGGTGATGTGCGCATCACCACGCGGTACAGCGAAAATGATTTCAACGAGGCATTCTTTGCGGTTATCCACGAGGCAGGGCACGGGATATACCATCAGGGTCTGCCTCTGGAGCACTGGGGCGCGCCCTTTTGCCGGCCTATCTCTCTCGGCGTCAATGAATCCCAGTCAAGGATGTGGGAAAACCTCGTGGCGCGGTCCATGCCGTTTTGGGAGCACTTCTATCCTCAAGCTCAGGCGAGGTTTGTTTCTCTGAGGGGCGTTCCGCTCGAAGACTTTTACTTTTCGGTAAATCAAGTGAGTCCTAGTCTGATTCGCGTTGAAGCCGATGAGGTGACTTACAATCTCCACATTCTACTGAGGTTCGAGTTGGAAGTGCTGTTGTGTCGCGGAGACCTAGATGTGAAAGATCTGCCGTCCGCGTGGAACGAAAAGATGGAAACTTACCTGGGGCTAACACCACCGGATTATGCGCAAGGGGTGATGCAAGACGTACACTGGTCTTCAGGATCCATTGGATATTTCCCTACTTACACCCTTGGAAATCTCTATTCCGCCCAGTTTTTCTTACGCGCAGAACAGGACCTGGGCAGTTTGGATAAGCAAATGGGACGAGGAGACTTCACTCCGCTTCGAGAATGGCTGAGAGACAAGATCCATTCACAGGGTTCACGGCACCTGCCCAAGGACCTGGTGAAAGAAGTGACAGGGGAGAATATGAATCCCCGCTATTTGATTGATTACCTGGAGCGCAAGTACGGGGATCTTTACTTTTAGTGCTCTGTTTCGCAGGTTCGGGGACGTATTCCCGCCGGTCGCCCTTGGAGAAGACACAAGTGCGTGAGGTCATCTGCTGCGGCAACACCTAGTAGGGCCG
>JBKQMK010000197.1:0-3357 GCA_052146735.1 Desulfomonilaceae bacterium
CAGTGCCCGATTTCTCTCTTCCAGGACTGCGGCCAAAATCGTGGCTGTGACTGAAATCACGACGAGGTAGCTCTGCAGCAGCAGGAGCGATTCATTTACTGAGCCCCGAAAGAAAGGTCCCAGACCCATCGTCACTGACATTGATTACAACCCCTTGGTTTTCTCGGTTCGTCGCTTCGTGAATCGGCAGTTTGAATCTTACAGTATACCGCGGTTGTTCGCGGCTATCCGACTCTTCATCCGATGGATCCTCATACTCGACGGCCTCTTCCACGTTAACGATCTGGATCAATTGGATCAGTTTTCTGAGTTCGGTTAAATCCCCCGCGGAAATGGAGGTGACCTCGAATCCGCTGACGTGCTCGCCAGTACTTATTTCGCTACCCGCCCAACGGCATCGCGCCTGGAACCTGGCTCGGCCGACATCAAAAAATTCGTCAGCCGGGATCACAAAATTCTTGGATTCACCAACTCTTGCTTGGATTCCTGCTAACCCTATTCCTCCTTCCGTTATGTTGAGAACCATACCCAGGATTTCTGGTCTGGTTTCCTCATAAATGGGAAGAACAAAATCAAGGACATATCTGCATAACAAGCGGCCTTGATCAGCATTGCGTGGCACGTTCTCATCGAACGAAGCACAGCGTCCATCAAGCTCTTGGACGGTCATGGCCCTCGCGTCCAGCAGTTTCTTAAATATGCGCTGTAGCCTGTTAGGGGATAGACTATACTTCTGGATCAGCGCGGCATCTGTCATTCCAGACCGCGTGTCCTGAACGAAATCTTTGGCGCTGATCAGTTGCTTAGGTGACACCGAGCCCGCCCCATCTCACGGCTTGAAGGAAGCCGTATGCGATAATGAATCAGAGCCCGGATTTTGACAAGAAAAAAACAAGGCTTTTGCCCAGATGGCGATCCAATCGATCTGAAGTCTTTCACTCATACCTAATCCAACGACCGAAAAATGTGCGAAAGACTATCGGCCTTACGGGATGTGCCCATCACTAATGAAGAAATGAGATTATGTGATGAGATACTAAGAGTTCACCACAAATATTTCCCCAATCGCGAGGACGAGGCAGCCAACCGCAAAGCCCATGTCATAGATCTTGGCGAACCGTGGGGTCCTCCCTACTCGGTCCACAAAAACCGGTACGGGGTCTTCTTTTGATCGTATTCGCCTTTCACGGCCAACTCTTTGTGCGATAGACCCAGGGAAAAGAAGGAATGTAGCACTCCAAGGGTAACCATATCTGAAACGGACAACTCGGACCCCTTGCAGCCGCGGCTATAGCTTTTTGGCTTAAAAACTTTGTTCTTCATCCATTGGTAGACTGGCACGACACTCAGGTATGGGAACAGCTTTTTGGCAATATCGGCTATATTTGGCTGCTCTCCGATCTCTCCGAGCTTTCCCGAGACCACATCGTGCCACTCGGCGCAATTCACGAAAGCGTGAGCTACCACGGCACTCTCTTGCTTCACGGAATCTAGAGGGCCGAAAGGGGAATCAAGGAATTCGCTGGGCATGAAATAAATTTCCCGAAGTGTCCCGTACCGCCCCGCCTCAGATGGGGGGAATTCAATTTTGCCATGAATTATTCGGTAATAGACATGCACCTTATATTTCTCACGTTCCAGATAGAATTGAATGGGGCGGCCGTCCTTCCAGGCGTCGTCAAAACCCTCTGGACTAGAATATACACCCCTCTTACCGCTCGGCGGTTTCCATTTAATCGCCTTCTCCAAGATTCGTTCCCTAGGTTCTTTCATGATGTATCCTGAGTCCTCTTGTTAACTTTTGGTCCGTAATATAAGTGCACTTATGATTAGTCAATGATTTTCTTTCGTGGTCATGTCATCTCATACCGGAATTATGCGGCGGCCTTGTTTTTTCGGGTGCCCTGGAACAGTTGACCGATCAAAGGAGACACTCTTGGCCCGGCACAGGCTCCGTATCTCCTCCCACAAGACCACCCGACGGATGCAGAACCGTCTTCACGTTACTCGAAAAGTCAGTTTTCTTCTGGTCTTGAGCGTAGCTCCCCATACGGCCCCGTGTCAAACATAATCTTTGCCATAAAGCCGCACTGGAAAAGAGGTAGGGAGCGCATCAAAAATCTCCCATCTGACAACCTTGATGCTTCACTGTCCAACGCGTTTGACTTCTCACGCCTCGCGTCCCAGGTCATCGCCGAATAGAAACAGCCCACCTGGGAATTAGTGTCAAATGACGCTGATTCCCGCCGCTGAGTGCTCCAAAGAACTTCTCTGGATAGCTGAGGCTCTTCGTAACCCAATGTTCCAGCAGGCTGGAACACTGGGGTTCACTAGGGCCACATTCTCCGGCAAGGACACGACCTCCTGAGAACTCAGTAGAGCGGCGATCCGGGTCGGGCAAGGGTGTTAGATAGTAGACGCAAAGCTACATGCCCTGAAATCGTCTATGGGCGGCTCGTGGCTCGGCTTGTGTATCCAGTCTTCCTTCAAAAGAATGACCGCTCGCAAGTCCGAACCTGTTATAATCCCCGGATTATTTGGTTACTATAGACCTTTACAATCTAAGGAGGACTCTATGACGCTCACCAAAGCCTACATAGCCCAAAAAATAGCCAACGATGCCGGGTTCATGAAGCACGAGGCAGCCGAAGTCTTTGAAAAACTCCGTGATATTATGAAGAAAAGGCTTATAGCCGGAGAATCAGTCATGATTTCTGGCTTCGGAAAATGGAATGTCAAATCCAAGCACGCCCGCCGCGGCAGGAACCCTCAGACCGGCGAGGAGATAGTCCTCGACGCCCGTAGGGTTGTTACCTGCAAGTTCTCGCCGGTGTTAAAGAAGGCGGTGAAGGGGTCTGGAAAAAGGTCTTAGACAGCCTGCTATAGATGAAACGAGAGCCGATGAAGGCGAGAATCAAAGCCGGAGATGCCGTCAGGGACATCCGTTCAGGAATGACCGATTCCCAGTTGATGGAGAAATATGGACTGTCCGCCAAGGGGCTTCACAGCCTCGTGCTGAAACTCCTTGAGGTCAAGGCGATTACCCCGGCAGAGATTAAACAACGGAGTGCTGCTTATCACGACACAACCGTCATCCAGCGAATGGAGGAGGAAGACTTTATCGAGGACATCCGCTCCGCGATGTCCGATTCTGATCTGATGAAGAAATATGCGTTGTCTTCGGATGGGTTGCGGAGGGTTTTCCAGACGTTGATAGAGGCAAAAGTCATATCATCGGAGGAACTTTATGGCACGTCCCCGTCGGCTCAAGATACTGTTTTCGTTGAGAACATGCGCGAATTGCCCAGACACCATCTGGCTATGGCGGTAGACATCTACGAAGCGAAACGTCCTGAA
>JBKQMK010000198.1:0-4801 GCA_052146735.1 Desulfomonilaceae bacterium
TCTTGTTCCATAGTTCCTTCCACCTGCACCACATAATTTGATCCGCCGAAGCCAAAGGCATTTACCTGGAGACGTCGTGGATCCCCATTTCTCAGCTTCCAGTCTGCCGGTTCCGGATGGATCGTCAACCCTGAGCCCTCAATTCCCATCTCCGGATCAGGATTCTTGTAATTCAGCGTGGGCGGGAAAACACCGGCTTTCATTGCCATAATGCCCCTTATGAGGGAATTGACTCCGGAAGCGCCCAGCGTATGCCCGATTTGCGATTTAAATGAGGTGATCACAGTGCTCCGGTCTGCATTGAAGAAGGCCCTCAGTGCCTGTACCTCTTCCGTGTCCCCCTGTTTTGTGCTGGTGGCATGGCATTCCACCATGTTCACTTTCTCAGGGCCATAGGAAGCGTCCTTGAAGGAAGACTGTATTGCGATTTCTTGGGTTATTCTAGATGACTCCACCATTCCGAGGTGGTTGTTGCTGGCCCCCATAGAGGTGATGTACCCATGAGCCTTGGCCCCCCGTTTGCGAGCCACAGACTCCCGTTCAATCACGATCATTCCCCCGCCCTCGCCCAGCACCATTCCGTCCCGGTCCACATCGAAAGGACGGCTGGTCTCGGCAGCAGATCGGTCAGCTCCCGAAAGACCGGCAAGAGCGCCAAGAGCGGAGAATTCGAGAAAGTGCATGGGGGTGAGGTATTCCTCGGCGCCGCCCACGATTGCTGCATCAATGATGCCGTTCCGAATCATCTGAACCGCGCTGTAAAGAGCCACAAGAGAAGTTGCGCACGCGGCGGAAACCGAAAAACTCGGTCCCATGAACCCGTACCTGTTGCAAATGAAACCGCCCGCGGAGCAATTGAGCCGCCCCAGAAGAGTGGTGTCGTCAATGGCTATGCGGCCCGCCGTAACTTCCTCTTCAATGGCCTTTTCCGTGTCGGGCGTAAGCTGAAGCACCCTCTTCACCGCAGCGACAATCTTGGACAAGGACCCGCGGATTATGACGTCCTGCAGGGTGGCAGCGGCTTCCCCTGAATTCTGGGAAATCAATACCGCTATGCGTTCTCGCGGGGTATCGGATTCGAGAATCCCGGATTCGTCAATTGCCTTTCCAGCAAGCCACATGGTGATCTTTGTGGCATCGGTCATGGTCCTGAAATCCTGAGGAGGAATTCCGATCTCCTTGCGCGAGACCTCAATGTTTTGAAATGCCCCAACTTTGCAGTATGTCTTTTCCGAGACTCGAGGCCGCGGATTAAAGAAAAGTGCGTGATCCCACTTTGACTTCGGGACCGGAACTATCCCGCTCTTCATGGCAATGCATGCAGCCCACACCTCTTCGGGACTGTTTCCAAGCGAGTTGACCTGACTCATTCCGGTCACAGCTATTCGTTCCACGTCAGGCTCACGATAAGCCGGCCGGGGTGTCCGTGGGCTCTTCCATACGGGCGTTTCCGCGCGTGTCTCTTCCTTTGGCGGCCGGGACGCAGACACCTCGCGGATCGGGCCTGTTACCGGCAAACCTACTGCCAGAGGGACTTCCGCCAACTCTCGATGCAGCTCCGCAATGGAACAGACTTTTTTCAACGTGCCCGCGCAAGCCCCACTCATAAACTGGCCTTGATCCAGACAGTTAGGCTCGTCCAAGGTTGTCCCGCCGGGTTTATCCATACCGCGCGCAGCCACAAAGAGGCTTCCAGCACTTAATGCCTCAATTTTGGTTCTGAAAGACGATTCATCTTCAGAACCCGAAGCAAATTCTCGCTCCAGAGAACAGATGGCCTCAATCTTCGCAGTCTTCAAAGAGCGCACTCTCAGGCCGGTCCCTTCACCCGTCACAACGGTCGCTCCCGGCCTAGAATCCAGGATCATGCTCTGATAGAGCTTTGTCAGCGCACCGGTTTCAACTATCTCTTCGGTGGCGAGGTAAGACGTGCCCATTTGCACGGCATCGGCTCCGAGCATAGCCGCTATGAATGCAGTCTCCCTGTTGCAAATTCCACCTGCCAGTATGATCCGGCGTCCTTCAAATAAGGATGAGTTGCGCTCTTTCAGGTCAAATATGGTCTGGGCAAGGGTGAGTGTGCTGTGCTGCCCTACGTGGCCGCCAGCTTCATGTCCCTCGCAGATGACGTAACGAATGCCTGCGTCCAAGGCCAGGTGCAGAAGTTCTTCGGAGGGAGCAATGTAAATGGCTTCTATGCCGTCTTCCATCAGTGCCGCGGCATGCGATGGCTCACCCGCGGCGATCACGGCAAATCTCGGTTTCTTCTCCCTGATCCAAGCCAGTTGAATGTCCCGGTATGGGTTTTCAGAGAGCGTAATGACGTTGACCGCATAGGGGCGATCTCCCATTATCTCGGACATACGCCCGAACTTCCGGTCAAGCGTTTTCCCGTCCATCAGGCCGAGGGCTATGGTGGGTAGGCCGCCGGCTTCTGAGACCTTCAACGCAAATTCAGGGACATCAGTGATCCAGGACATTGCACCCTGGACGAACGGATACCGCGTGCCCATTCCCTTTGCTACGGGACTGTTCACAAAAGCTTTTACGTTATCCACTGAAACCGCGAGACCAGCGTCAATCGCGCCGACAAAGCGACCGACCGCCTCGGCACTGTCGGAACCGAAGCGTCTGACAAAAGAGGCCGCAAAAGTCGCCTCGATGCCCAAAGGTACGAGTTCTTCCCGACCAAATTCACTGTCCAGCGGATGAACAGCCTCGTCCATGATTTTCCGAGCAAAGAAACGCCGCTGCTCGTCCTGAATTTCCGAGCCACAGAGCGATCCTGCAAAGTCTTTCAAATCCCGCACGGCCTTGGAATTACCCTTGTTGAAGAGACGGCAGGGGACTTCGAGGTTCAATCCGGTCAGGTCGGTATGATCCGGCCGGAGATTAGATATGCGACGGCGAAGATCATCGCTTGCGGAGACCAGGTCGGTCAGCCAGTGTAGGCTCTCGAAGACGATCCCCTGGGCGCCGGCGGACAAGAACGCCGCAGCACCTTCAGGAGTTGCAATGCCTCCCCAGATGACCAGATCAGGCTTCTCGCTTCTGTCCCGGATCATGGTTCGGACCGCACCGTAAAGGGTGAGTGTGGTTTCGGTACTTGTGAATCCGGAAGCCTCGTTCCCTTTGAGTGCGATGTTTTTGATGCCGGGGTGCTTATCGAGAATGCGGGATATGAGTTCTACAGATCCAACAACAGGGAAGACGTCAAAATCAACGGCCAGCTCGCTGATCCGTTCGAGGAAACGGCCGGGGTCCTCCTCCAGGAGCACAGGATGGAGTTCGATCCAGAGTCTTCTGACACCTGTCTCGTTTAGGAACTCTTCCAGTCCGGGATCCATGAGGGCGGTCGCGGAGATCTTGAGGTCGACCGCATCACCTGCGGCATCGGCTTGCAGAAGCGCCATGCCGGCGGATTCCGGTTGAATTGCCGACAGGTCGAATATCGCCTGGGTTCTTGTGCTGCGGGCCGTTTCCACTATGGAAGACGTGATTTCTTTTTGACGCCATACAAAAGCAATTATGGGTCGCATATGGTCGGGGGTCATCTACTACCTCTGAATTAGGGTCATTACACAATCCATTAATATAGCACATTTTACCCTGACCGGAAGCCAAATACAAGCCGGCGGCTCCTGTTCTGCTTTAAGTATCCATTGAGTTACGTGGAGACCCTTCGGAAATGAAGAATGTCTATCTTACCGCAGAGAACGCAGAGGGCGCAGAGTTGCACCCAATTACCAGGACTTGCCGGAAGTTTTGACCTAATCCAGTAGCCCAGTGCAAAGACCCGGTTGGGCTAGCCGTCCCTGCCGAGCCGAACTAGTTGATTTATTAACGTATAGCCTACCGGCAAGGAGGCTACTCTCAAAACTTCCAGAATGGTTGGCATCGTAGCACGAATACCCTCACCCTGTGTCCCTCTCCCCAAGGGAGAGGGACTGGATTAGCGGCTACAAGTGGCCCCCTCTCCCAGTGGGAGAGGGGCGGGGTGAGGGAAATGAAACAAATGAGAGCCCGAATCGTGCCACGATTCAGGCTTAACTCCGAATTTTGAGACCATCTCAGGAGGCCGTTGGCTACCAATTCTCCGAGATCGCTCTTCGCAATCACTCATTACTTTTGAGAATCGCTATAATTGTCCCTCCGCGATCTCCGCGGTGAGACATCTCTTGTCTTCCGGGATGAAGCCCCCTGGGAACAGGATGGTTAGCCGCTCAACCGCTTTTCCCTTGCATGAAATGCGCCGGTGTTCTAAACTGAAAGATTGGTTACGAAACCCGTGAGCAGAATTTCACCCGGTTTCAAGACCGCTGAAAATAAATTGGTACGTCGGAGGGCTGATGAGCGCACCCATGAAAGTACTCCTGACCGGAGGCACAGGCTTCCTGGGCGAATATCTTCTGGCTGAATTACTCGATAGAGGTCACAGCGTGTGGGCTCTCTATCGGAGCGAATCGCGCAAACTGGATACTATCCACTATTTGAGCAGCATGGGTCTCCCCCGGAGTTCGGGTAGCTTACGCTGGTTTAAAGGCGAAGTTCTGGAAGCGGAAGATCAATGGGATAACTGGTGCCGCGACTGCGAGGGACTGGAAGAAGTGGACACGCTGCTCCACAGCGCGGCCTCAACACGGCTTCACATGGATGAATCCGGTGAACCTCTGAAAACCAACCTGGGAGGCGCCAAGGCATTTCGCAGACTGGTGGACCGCAAGCCCATGAATGTCCACCTGATCAGCACAGCATACGTATGCGGTTATATTCAGGGTCAGATGATGAAGGAAGTCAACCA
>JBKQMK010000199.1:0-5860 GCA_052146735.1 Desulfomonilaceae bacterium
TACTTCTTCATCAAGTCCTGTTTCGTCACATTCATGAGCCTTACCGCGTGTCTTTGATTATCCTTTTGCTCGTAAGCAATTCTCACGATATCCCCAGGATTGGGCGGGATTCCGATCAGACTCCCGGTCATGTCGTAGGTCGACTGCTTCCCTGTTGGTTTACCAAACTTATGCTCCGCAGAAAAGTTGGTATCATAGTCTTCAATCACAATGATCTTCTTGTCCTTGTCGTAGCTTATGCACTTTCCCTCAGCGACATCGGCCGCAATCGCAGGCGCCACCAAACAGAGGGCGAAGACCAGGACCGCCGCACAACACAATATCTTGCTCTTCATAATGTATCTCCTTCGTGTGGTTAAGCTCCCCGCTCTGTTAGGCAGCAATTTTCGCTGCGGCTTTCTTTTCCCTGAGTTCCTTGGCCGCGCCACTGAACATAGTCCAGCAAATGTACGCGGATATTACGGTGATCGCACCGAGTATGACCACCGCGGCACTGATATCCCACCTGTACTGTTTCAAAATAACTGAGACCATGCAGCAGACAACCGCGATGCCAAAGGCGATACGAATGCCGAAGCCCTTGGCGTACTTGGTGGCGACCGTTCCGATTTGTGCGCCGATTGCGGCGCCGCACAACATCACAAACACGCCCCAAATCTCGATTCTGCCTTTTGAACCGTAAGTCAACGTTCCGTACAGACCCGAGATTATTATCTCAAACAGGTCCGTGCCGACTGCGATGTGAGTGGGACAACCGACGAGGTACACAAGCGCGGGCATACGAATCAGGCCTCCGCCGATACCCAGGAATCCCGTAAGGATGCCCGTGAGGAAACTCACCATAATCGGCAACCACATGGAACATGTAACACCTGCCATCTTGAAATGCATCATCGGAGGAATCTTGATCTTGTGAAGGGTCTTGTACCACGTATGCCCTTCCGCGCCGTGTTCCCCGACGATTCCCGCCTTCTTCTTCTTGACGGCTTTCGCGTAATCGGTGAAGACGGTCAGGGCTATCAGTGCCAGCACCACCACGTAGACCCATCTCACAACAGGGCCGACCTGGCCGATAAACTCAAGCCACATGACTAACTGGGCGCCGACTTCGATCCCTCCCACCGTCCCGATCACCATAATTACGCCAAGCTTATAATCCACATTTCCGAACTTGGCGTGGCGAAAGGTAGATATCATGGATTTGCCCGCCATATGGGCCATGTCAGTCCCGATAGCAAACGCCATGGGGAATCCGAGGATGTTCAACCCAGGGGTCACCATCCACGCGCCTCCCATTCCGAAGAACCCGCCGATGCATCCAACGGAAAATCCGATGAGCACCATCCCGGGCCACCATATCGTGACCCCCGCGATGGGCATATACATATAAGTCCAACTCCAGTCCATCTGGGTAACCTCCCTGTATTTCTTGTGTTATTTCAGGCGTTAGTGCTCGATGATCTTTCGGGATGTAAGGTCGAGACCTGTATGAGCCATTATTTGATCTGCTATGATTCCGAGTCCGCCGCCCAAAACTGCCGTCAGAATCACACACAGTACCCCAAAACCGAGCGGGCTCGTGTTATACATGTTTAGGAAGTACAGTGTGATAGGGACTGCACAACTCTACTATCCGCAACTACAACGAGCATCTCGACTTTTCCACCGCCTGCGGCCATTACAAGATCGGGGATCATCAGACAGGCCAAGGCGACAAGGGCCAGTAAGCTGTAGTAAATATTCCTCATTTAGACAAACCTCCTTGCGGTTATGGTTGAGTCTTGCGACTTTTGTGAGCAGGTCCCAGCAGAGAGTTGCAACCCCCGTGCCAAGGACCAAGAAGAAGACCCGCGGCATCAGACCCACCAAATTAGAGGAGCTTAATTCATCGAGCGAATTTTTCTGGTATGATGGATGAGAAGCTTTGCCTGTCGGTTTTTTTACAGACTGTAAAGGGATGTGAACCGGCTTGAACTTCTGGTGGTCGGAGAAAAATGGGGACCAATCCTTGTGGACTTGCCATGGGGAAACCGCGGCGCCAAATTGCCTGTGGGAAGGGAGAGTTATCAACGGCCAACAAGAAATGCGGTCTTGGGAGCGCCGCGTAGGCGGCACAGATATTGCTTGATTCAGCAAGATGGATCTGGTTTGACCAACGCGTCTCATCGCAAGCAATAATTTTCAATTGGAGCAGGCATGCCTGAGGTCATCTCAAGTATCGTCAACAAGATAAGAGCTTGGAAATCGCGCGGCCGGCCACCCAAGGCCACGGTGTCTCGAGTCTTCCAATTCAAGTATGCCAGCTTTAAGGACCTACTAGCATCTAACACCGAGCTTTTGAACATTGTTACGGACCTTGAAGAGAAACTCCGCGGACAGGACGTCTTCGGCATGTCGTATGTCAGGTCCCAGTCCACTCGCGCTATTTTCCACACCCTCCGCATGGTGAAAAGTCTCGATGATCTCTCAGGCCACCGGTACCCTCTCCTCTTTGACGTGCTGGAAGATATCAATCACGCCATAAAAGAGGAACTAGGAAAAAGAAAGGACCTTCCGGTTTGCGAATGGGTGCTCCCTTATTCGCGAATCACCAAGGAAATGGTGGATTGGGTCGGCGGGAAAAATGCGAACCTGGGTGAGCTGGTCAATAACGCGGGCCTGGCCATCCCTGAGGGGTTCGCCATCACCACGTGCGCGTACGATTTCTTCCTCGATCAGAACGACCTTGTCGATGAAATTAACCGGATACGGATGGACCTCGACCCTAATGATCCACTGTCCCCCAACAGAATCGGCGAGAAGATCCAACGGCTCATAATTTCGGCTCGGGTACCCGTGGAGCTAGAAGAGGCTATCCTCTCCGCGTACGACGCTATGGTTGACGTCATCCGGCAAAAAGGGGGGAACGGTGCAGCACAGCCTCCGGTTGCCCTCCGCAGCAGCGCTATAGGAGAGGACAGCGAGCTTTCTTACGCGGGGCAATATGTTTCTATTTTGAACGTGCCCAGACACCACATCATTCAAACCTATAAATTGGTGGTCGCCAGCCTTTACACCCCGCGTGCCATTTCCTACAGACTCAACAAAGGGATGCGCGACGAAGACATTGCCATGAGCGTCGCATGCATCGAGATGGTGGAATCCGTTGTCAGCGGTATGATTTATTCCCGGCATCCCTTTGACCTTTCCGCAGACACCATCCTTGTCAATGCAGTATGGGGTCTCGGGCCCTATGCAGTGGACGGAGTCATCACCCCGGACAGTTACGTTGTCGCTAAAGATGAGGGTCTGACCATACTCAAGGCCACCTGCTCTCATAAGCCAGTCCAGCTCATGGCCGATGACGGAGGCGGTCTCAGTGAAAGGCCGGTGGATGTCGATAAGCAAGACACGCTGTGCCTTTCCCCGGAACAGTTGAGGACCCTGGCCGGGTATGCCTTGAAACTGGAGAAGCATTACGAGTATCCACAGGATATCGAATGGGCCCTTGATCCTCATGGACACCTCCTTGTGCTTCAAGCGAGGCCTCTTCATCTGGAGCATATGGGAAAAGAAGGTTTGAAAGCATTTCCACGGGTAGAAGGGTACCCGGTCCTGGTGGAGGGAGGCGCCGTGGCCTTCCCCGGCGTGGGGTCAGGACCGGCCTTTCACGTGCGCTCTGACGAGGATCTCGCGAATTTCCCACCGGGCGCAGTCCTTGTTGCCAAACATTCAACACCGCAGTTTGTCCTGGTGATGCAAAAAGCCAGGGCAATAGTGACCGATGCCGGGAGCGTGACAGGCCACATGGCTTCTCTGGCGAGAGAATTCGGCGTACCGGCTGTTCTGGGTGCCAAAACCGCCACCTCTGTCATCTCAGAGGACACGATAGTCACTGTGGATGCATATTCGGGCAGAGTGTATCAAGGAATGGTGCCGGAGTTGATTGCGTTGCAAAGGAGCAGGGAATCAGCGATGAAGGACACCCCGGTGTACCTGACGCTGAGGCGGGTAGCCGATTGGATAGTGCCTCTTTACCTCGTGGATCCCAGAGCAGCCAATTTCTCACCCGAATTCTGCAAGACCCTTCATGACATCATGCGGCTGGTACACGAACTCTCCTATAAGGAGATGTTCCGAATCAGCGACATTGTGTCCAATACCGAGGGCGCCGGCGCCATGAAACTGAGAGCGCCAATCCCCCTCGACCTCCACATCATTGATCTGGGAGACGGTCTCTCGGGAACAGATGCTTATACAAAGTGGGTGACGGTGGATCAGGTCACGTCGATCCCCTTCAAGGCGGTCCTCAAAGGGATGCTGCACGAAGGCTTGCGTAACCAGGGCCCCAGACCCATTGACCTGGGCGGTTTCCTGTCGGTAATGAGACAGCAGATGCTGGAGCCAAACAATATGGTGGAGCGTTTCGGGGAGCGAAGTTATGCCCTCATTTCCGATAAGTACCTGAATTTCAGTTCAAGAATCGGGTACCACTACAGCGTCCTGGACGCCTATGCTGGCGAAACCATCAACAAGAACTATATTACCTTCTCTTTCAAAGGGGGCGCGGCCGACGATGTCCGAAGGAACAGGCGAGCCCGCGCTATTGCAGCGATCTTCGAGGCCCTGGACTTCTCCGTGGAGGTTCGGGAAGATCGAGTGGACGCGCGATTCTACAAATATGAACTCCCTTTGATCGAAGCCAGATTGGACATGGTCGGCCGTCTACTTCAATTCACCCGACAGATGGACATGCTCATGCAGTGCGAGGAGTCGGTGGAAGTGCTGGCAAAAAGTTTCCTGGAAGGGAATTACAACCTGGATGTTGACTTTGTCTGCTCGACGCGAGCCTCGACGGCTGACTAGCTCCGATCGCAAATCACTACCACGTATGCGACTTACATGCCCTGAGACCATGGTCATGCGTGATATTCAGACCACGATCTGGCTCTCTGGACTCATCTGGATGCGGCCACTGCAACGGGCTGCTTTCCCAGTTTTGAAGCGAATTGGCTCTTTTGTTTTACCTGCTGCAACCGCGCCTTCCTATGCCATGCCATTATCAACCCACGCTGATCCCGCGCCTGCTGCAAAAGCTTTTCAAACCGCTCTCGAATCAATTGCTGCTTCTGCTGGGTCCGCTCCCATTGCTGCTCCGTAATTACCGTTGAGTTGCCCCCAAAAACCATTTGAGGCAGAGGCACAACCCCGAGCAATAGCATGAGAGCCGCAACCAACCATACGTTCATCCATGCCGGCCTCATTTTCCCGTGCCCCCGATCCCTATGATCTCCGTCTCTACAGAACAGATGCCGGCGGGCTGAAAAGGATTCAAGGGGAGAAAGTGGGGGGCATACCGTAATTTAGGCGCGCTCACACTCGCGGGTTTGATAGCAAGTATTCCTGTTTCCTAGTAATGAAGTCCGCGAAAACGAGTTTCATATCTCCACATACTCTACTGTGTTTGTATTTTCAGTAATGTTCGTGGAGACTTAAATATTACCGACGTTGTCAGAAATGAACTTGACTTGATCGGTAGGGAACAGTATTCTGAGCCCAATATCCCTGTTGGCGCACCCCTTGCGGAAATTGTGGCATGACCCGCCTCAGGTGAGAGAGCCAGGATTGAAATAGAGTGTGAATCTTAGGGACTCCGCACGTAAACACCAAAATGACGAAACAGCGGTCCCGACAAGGACCGGGAATAACTGATTGTCGAAGGGAGAAAGAGGAATTATGGAAAACACCGTGAGCCACGCCATGTATATCCTGGAGGAACCGGTGCAGTACATCTGCCTTACTTTCATGGCGCTGATGTATGCCATTAAGATCTACTCAATGATGAAGAAGCCGGGACCGCCGGAAAAGGCGGAACTCAAAG
>JBKQMK010000200.1:0-10167 GCA_052146735.1 Desulfomonilaceae bacterium
CACAGGCACGCTAATTCATCTGGGAAGAATTCAGCGAACTCCTTTGCATTTCTTGGGTACCGCTCTGTAACCATGGCAGCGACTACTACATCTTGTGGTCACCTGAGTCAAGTGGATACCCCCATGCCAAGTTTCGAGGGTCGCTTCAGGGCGAGGGGCTTGAGCCCGAAGTGGTTCGACCTCTTCTGGAAGAAGCTCGTTTGGCCGGCGCAACTCTGGATGAGACTGCTCTAGGATTGTTACTGGCAGTCAACATAGAGCATATGGCCGAACAACTTCTCGAACAACCTGACAACCTCTCTCGAATGGAGAGGTTGAATAGCGCGGCAAAACTAGTCCAGACATTGCCGTTCGAGGTCAATCTCTGGAAGACCCAAAACACCTGCTACAAGCTCCTTCACACATACTGGTCCGACTTCAAGGAAAAGGCCGGCCTAGGCGACAAAAGCGCTCAAGAATGGATACGCGACTGCACGATCCTGGCCGGGAATTTTCGGCTACGGGTACCTTAGATCGCGTCAGCTGCACAGCCGCAGTATGATGATAGTCCGGGAAGCCTCTTCATGATTACTCCAACAGCGACCTATCGAATTCAGTTCAGTCCTTCGTTCGGTTTTCAGGCCGCGAATTTGGTTGTCCCCTATCTGGCGGACCTGGGCATATCCGACATGTACGCTTCGCCAATATTTAGAGCCGCAAAGGGCAGCCTCCACGGCTACGATGTGGTTGACCCCAATCAGTTGAATCCTGAGTTGGGAGGACTCTCCGACCTCGAAGCGCTGGCCGCGGAGCTGAGAAAGCACAACATGGGATGGATTCAAGACATTGTCCCGAATCATATGGCGATGGATTCGGAAAATGGAATCCTGATGGATATCTTGGTGAATGGTCACAACTCGCAGTATTTCAACTTCTTCGACGTGGATTGGGGTCATCCGCCTGCCGGCCCCAATAAGAGGCTTCTCGCGCCATTTCTTGGCAAGTTCTATGGAGAGTGTCTCGAGGATGGGGAGATCGCGCTCACATACGGTCCTGATGGATTTAAGGTTGCGTACTACGATTTGGCTTTCCCGTTGCGAATCGAATCTTATCCCAATCTTTTTAAAAACCTGGCCCGTTTGAAAAGAGAACTTGCCGAAGACGATCCCGACTTTATCAAAGTCTTGGGTATCCTCTTCGTCTTGAAGACGCTTTCTTCGAGCGATGACCCGGAGGAGCGCTCTGACCAGATAAAACTGATTCACCGTACTATGTGGGAACTCTACAGGAGCAATGCCGTAATAAAGGCATTTGTTGATGAAAAGGTGCGGACATTCAATGGCGAAAAGGGTAATGCCGGGAGTTTCAACTCCCTTGATGACCTTCTTTCCCAACAACTCTTCAGGCTTTCATTCTGGAAAGTGGCCGCGGAGGAAATAAATTATCGCCGTTTTTTTTGTATTAATGATCTCATTTCACTCAGAATGGAAGACGAGCGCGTCCTCAGCCACACGCACGGCCTGATTTTTGATCTGATTGAAAGACGAATTGTAACCGGTTTGAGAATTGATCATGTTGATGGGCTATACGATCCGACAAGCTATCTTCAAAAAGTGAGAGAAAGGGCACCGACAAATTATATCGTTGTTGAAAAAATACTCAATCTTAAGGAAGACCTGCCACATTTCTGGCCCGTTCAGGGAACGACGGGCTATGATTTTACAAATTATGCCAATGGGTTGTTTTGTCAAACGGAAAATGAGCGAGCCTTTAGCAGGATCTATTCTAGCGTAACAGGCTCAAAGAATTCCTATGAAGATATAGTGCGCGACAACAAAAAACTGATAGTCCAGGAAGATATGGCAAGCGACGTCCACAACCTTGCCCAACTCTTGAAGGAGATCTCCAGCCGGGACCGTCATGGAAGCGACATAACCCTCAATGCGCTGCAAAGAGCATTGACCGAAGTCCTTGCCGCTTTTCCGGTATATAGGACCTACATAAGGCATGTTGTGGTCTCGGACAACGACAGGAATTACATATTGGATGCGGTGGACCGGGCAAGAGCCAATTTCCCCGCCCTGTTACATGGATTCACGTTCGTACGAAGATTCCTTCTCCTGGAGTTTCCTGATTATGTATCTGATGAAGAGAAGAATGGCTGGCTCCTCTTTGTCATGAGGTTTCAGCAATTCACGGGACCGCTCATGGCGAAGGGAGTCGAAGATACAACACATTATGTTTACAACCGGCTCTTGTCACTCAATGAGGTGGGTGGACGGCCGGATCACTTTGGATGCTCGCTCGAAGAATTTCACAACTTCAACACTAAGAGAAGAAACTTGTGGCCGGATTCCTTAAGCGCTACGGCGACTCACGATACCAAAAGGGGTGAAGACGTTCGCGCCAGAATAAACGTGTTGTCCGAGATGCCGGACGAGTGGCTAAGAAAAGTCCGAGGGTGGATCAAGATGAACCGGGGCAAAAAGAAGCGCGTACGCGGTTTAGCCGTCCCTGATAGAAACGACGAGTATTTTTTATACCAGACGCTGCTTGGAGCGTTTCCATTTTCAGATGCCGAGTATCCCGAGTTCATTCAAAGAATAAAGGAATATATTGTCAAAGCTGTCCGGGAAGCCAAAGTCCACACCGCATGGTTGAAGCCCGACACCGAGTACGAAGACGCTTTCGTGTCATTCGTGGAAAAAATCCTGGCCTGTTCAAAGGCCAACGCATTTCTGAAAGAACTCATCTCGTTCAGCAAGAGGATTTCTCATTTCGGGATACTCAACTCCCTCTCCCAGACGCTTATCAAGGTTGCTTCACCCGGAGTGCCTGATTTCTATCAAGGGACTGAGCTGTGGGACCTGAGTTTAGTGGATCCTGACAATCGCAGGCCAGTAGATTTTGAAAAAAGGTGCGCAATGCTCGCTAGCATCCGAGAACGGGAGGAGTCCAATATTGGCCGATTGATCCAAGATCTCCTTTCCACTAGAGAGGATGGAAAGATTAAGCTCTTTCTCATTTATCGGGCGCTCAAAGCGAGAAAAACAAATCGGGAGACCTTCCTAGAGGGCGCTTATCTTCCGCTCGAGTCGGCTGGAAGATTCAGGAGCAATGTCATCGCGTTTGCGCGGAAGTATGAGCAACAATGGGCCGTTGTCATTGCTCCGAGGTTTCTGAGCCAGCTGGTTCAAGAGGGAGAGTTTCCTCTTGGAAGAGAGGTATGGCAGGATGCTGAGGTGATAATGCCTGACCGATCACCTGCGGAATGGCGGAATGCTCTCACAGGCGAGGTGCTTTCCGCGGGCAACGCACTGCCTGTCGGAGAGGTGTTACTCAGCTTTCCAGTGGCGCTACTCATGGGGTGAAGGAAAGGAGGCTTAACTGTTTGAAGGAGTCACCTGGAGCGACGTACGCTCAAAAACGGGAGAAAACCTATTTTGCCAGCAAGATAGTGTGAGTCGTGCCCCGCGGAGGCTCGTAGCAGACGACATGGCGACCTTTTTGGGGTCGCGGGACCATCCTTGGACCGGTCACCGGCCCAAACACACCAGAAATGGCAAGACCGAAGCATAATTCCGGTTTACAAGAGTATGTGTTGGACACAAATTGTGGTACAGGGGCGGTGGCTTGATTTCTATCGCGTCCGGGTTTTCCGTCTCGAAACGGTGCAATCTGATGACCTCGCAGAAGCTTGATCTTACGAAGTCCGTAGCCAAGCTGGAGGAACTTGCCTCCGTGCTTCGCGGCGCGGGCCGCCGGCGGGTTCTGCTCCTATGCCACAACAATCCTGATCCGGACTCCATAGCAAGTGCGTTCGGATTCCGCTTCCTCTTGAGCAAGAAATTCGGTGTGCGTTCCGTCTTGGGCTACGGAGGGGTGGTCACCCGGGCTGAAAACAAAGCTATGATCCAGAGGCTGAGGATCAAGCTCCAGCAGTTCAGCCACATCGAACCGTCGAAATTTTACGCCATCGCCCTCATCGACGCTCAACCCGGAACAGGGAACAGCTTGATGGGCCAGCGGGGCGAGCCGCCGACCATCGTCATCGATCACCATCCGCTCCGCAGACGGTCGCAGAAGGCCGTTTTTCACGATGTGCGTCCACATTACGGGGCCACGTCCACCATCATCACAGAATACCTCGTGGCCTCCGAGCTTATCCCGACTAGGTCGGTGGCCAATGCTCTACTGTACGGCATTAAGACCGACACCAATACCCTCGGCCGCGGGGCGACGAAGACAGACTTCAACGCATTCCTTTACCTGTCGTCATACGCCAACCCCCGGGTCGTCGGATGGATTGAAAAGCCGCCCCTGCCTAGGGAGTTTTTCGAGGATTACCTCAAAGGCCTGTCCAGCACCCTTATCTTCCGGGACGCTGCCGTTTCCAGTCTCGGAAAGATCCGTTCTTCGGCCATAATTCCCGAACTGGCGGACTTGTTGCTCCGCGTTCACGGGGTGAGTTGGTCTTTCTGTATGGGCGAGAACAAGAACCTGTTGATCCTGTCCCTCAGGTCCACCTCCCACACGTACCGTGCTGGCGTGGTGCTGCGAAAGGTGCTGGGTAGAGCCGGGTCGGCTGGCGGTCACAGGGAAATGGCCGGCGGCCAGGTTCCACTCTCCGGCCTGACCAGAACCGAAAAGGATGATCTCACGATGAACCTGATAAGCAAGTTCCTCAAACTGATCGACCGGGAGCACTGCACTCCGAAACTGATGGTGGAATCGAACTAGTCCCAGTGCATGGAAAAGGGAGTTCTGACCAGGTTCCGTTCCAAATCTTCGAAAAACGACCATGCTAAGACATACCCCAATCTTTAACTTCGCTTAGAATCTATTCTAGACCCCTTATGAGACAAATCTCGCGAGCGATGTCACCTGTGTTAAAATGCACGGGACAATCATGGTGAGGCCCGCCGCAATGGACATCCCTGACGATCCATGTGAAAGCAAAAGATCGAAAACTGATCCCTCTACAGAACCATCGGAGTTCGCTACGGCAGAAATTCCTCGGGCAGGCCGCTGGCCAGGTACTCTTATCGAGGCCATAGAAGCACAGGCGGCAATTCCCATCCCTGCGCACTTGCTACGCAAAAACAATATCTACGTGCTGCGAGTCAAGGGGGACTCTATGATCGGAGACTATGTGCTCGACGGTGATCATCTGATCGTCGAAAGGCGCAAGACAGCAAAGGACGGAGAGATGGTGGTAGCATTGATAAGAAACAGCGAGACCAGTCTCAACAGGTTCCGCCGCGGTGGAGGCAAGATAAGACTTGAACACGCTGATACTTCTGACGATGCCATGGTTTTCGATGAGAAGGATGTGGCCATCCAGGGGATTGTGGTTGGAATTCTCCGTAAGTACAAGGGTCGATCATCGCAAAACGCCACTGGCCCCTGTGCCACTATTGACTTAGAGCTTGTCTGAACTTGAACCGCCATCACGGGTCTTCAGTCGATGATTGCTGCTTCGTTCATTCTTCATGTTGATGCGGATGCATTTTATGCGTCAGTAGAGCAGGTCCTTCAACCTTCGTTGAAAGGCAAAGCAGTGATAGTGGGCGGAGGGGACCGGGGAGTCGTCTCTTCAGCATCCTACGAAGCGCGACGGCGTGGAGTTCATTCGGCCATCCCTATCGTACAGGCCCGGAAGCTGTGTCCTCACGCGGTATTCCTTGACCCCAACTTCCGTGCTTACAAGGAATTCTCCATGCGGATGTTCGGCATCATGGGGAGTTACTCTCCTGTTGTGGAAGCCACCAGCATAGACGAGGGCTACGTGGATCTCACAGGCACTCTTAAGCTCCACAAGGCGCCTGCGTGGGAAGTGGCCCACCGTATGCTCTGCGAAATACGGTCTGCTCTAACGATCAATGCATCCGGAGGCCTGGCAGGAACTAAGAGCTGGGCTAAGATGGCCACCAGCTTGGCGAAACCCAACGGGCTCCTTTACCTGGAACCTGAGCGAGCAGGGACCATCATCGGATTTTTACCTGCGAGCGCCATCCCTGGGGTAGGGAAAAAGGCTGAACAGATACTCAGGGGTCATGGAATCCTCACCGTTGCTGATGTGGCCTCTGCGAGACCCGATCTGATGCGCCGTCTTCTGGGACAATGGGGAGAAAGGCTCATCGATATAGCTTCAGGAAACGATCCACGCCCGGTCGACTCTGAACCGTCCGACGGCCAGAAATCGTACTCTAAAGACCGCACTCTGGAAAAGGATACCATTGATTACCCCTACATCCGGTTGGTGGCCAGGGAGCTGGCCGAACGGTTGGCTACCCGATTGAGAGCCGATGGCATAGGAGCCCGGACAATCACGTTCAAGATTCGCTATGCTGACTTCACCGATGTCAACCGGTCAGAGACCCTGAAGGAGGCAGTCAACGGAAACGAGGAAATCCTCAACTGCCTGGATCGGCTATTTTGGAAGACCATTACGCGCCACACCAGGATAAGACAGGTGGGCGTAAAACTCTCGGGAATTGGGACTCCAGTACACCAAATAAGCCTATTTGATCCTGAACGCCCCCTGAGTAAGGAACGGGACCGAGTAGTGGATACTATACGACACCGATTCGGTTTTGACGCTATCCGATTACCGGGAGAAGAATGAATCCCCAGGAAAGCGTACGATGGTTGTCTAAACTCGGCACTTAAAGCCTCTTAACCCAGGATACCGCTTAAGAGACCAGATTCGACCAACAGACCGATGACTAACAATATGATAGCCAACAATGAAGGTTTCGGCAAGGATTCCGTTCATGGCAAACCTCCTAGCGTTCAATTGATTCATGCCCTTTGAATATTTGGACTGGATATGTTGTGATTCGTTAAGAAATTAGGAGCGGATAGGTCAGCTACAAATAGCTCTTGTGCGTCATTTTCATCCAAATAATGCGTTCGCTCAGGCCTGATCCCCCAAACCCTAACCCAGGTTTTGAGTCAGAATTGTGGCTGAAGCTAAGGGTGATATGAGGTCAGGGCGAAAAGGTACAGACCTCATGGTGGCACGCCTTACCCATTCTCGGTACCCGCTTTTTGCTCGTAGGCATTGGCGAGCTCATGGACCGTCGCAAAAAAGTTGTCAGTACCCACCAGGTGGGTGAGTCCATAGCGATCCAGCTTTGCTTTCACCTCCTCTGATACGCCCGCGAACACAAGCTGTGTCCCTTGATCTTTCAAAATCTTGTATGTCGAACGGAGAGTCTCCGCAGCAGAGAAATCCACATCGTCCACTCCTGATGCCTCAATGCCGAACCACTTTAGGGGAGGTTGTGCTCCCTTAACCAAATCTAGGACCTGCTGGAACAAACATCCAGCGTTGGCATAGTACATCCCATGAGTGAAACGGTAGATCATGAGCCCTGGAGCGGCCTGTGAAGGCTTGGAAACCGGTAGCCTCTGCCAGCCATTGGGGGTGGCCGGTACAAGTACCCCATTCTTCGGTCTATATCCGTGGCGGGTGTGTGCGATTAGGGAAAGGGCCATAGCAAATACAATGCCCTGTTCGACACCGGCGATGACCACCACTGCGGCAGTCAGTAGCGCAACCCAAAACTCGACCGGGGCCTGAGCATGGATTTTTCGCATTCCTTTGATATCAATTAGATTCACACCAATGAGAAGGACGATGCCGGACAGAGCGGCCTTAGGCAAGTATTCCAGTGGACCCGTAAGGAAGAGCAATACGAGAAGCACTATGACAGCCGTAGTGATCTGTGCGAGCTGACTACTTCCGCCGGCGCTGTCGACCATCTCCGTTTTCGTCGGACTGCCATTCACAACGAATGTTCCTGAAAGCCCTGCACCAAGGTTGGCAAGACCGAGGCCGACCAGATCCGCATCCTCGTTGAAACGTTCGTTGTACCGGGCCGCAAATGCCCGGGAAGTGGCCGCACTCTGGGCCAGAATCACCACAAAAATCGAAAATGCCAGTGGAAGAAGCTTCCACATGAGGCCCCAGGACCAATCGACATCCGGCAAGGCAAGCGTCGGGAGCCCACTAGGGACCGACCCGAGAGTGGAAACACCATGGGACGAGAGGCTGAGTGCCCAGCTCGCGACGATTGCACCGATTACTGCGAGGAGTGCTCCAGGGACTTTCTTCGAGACCATCTTAAAGGCCACGACGACTACCAGCACAATGATTCCAATCGCTAAGTGGATCGTATTCGTTTGCTCAATGTGCCGGACGCTATGCACAAGTCGTGTGACGATGTCGCCCCCGGCATTTGGAATTCCAAGAAGCCTCAAAATTTCACCAAGGGCGACCTGGATACCAACCCCGGTCAGGAAGCCCACGAGCACGGTACGCGACAGGAAATCCGCCAATAAACCTAGACCAACAATACGAGCAATTATTAGTAACGTGGCTGCCATAATTGCTATTACGCTGGTGAGGGCCAGGTACTCAGCAGAGCCGGAGATGGCGAGGCCAGAGAGACCGGCTGCCAACATGGCCGCCGTTGCAGAGTCCGCCCCAACCACCAGATGCCGTGACGATCCAAAGAGGGCATACAGGCCCATGGGGATGAGCATGGTGTACAGGCCCGTGATTACCGGGGTACCCGCGATCTCCGTGTAGCCCATCACCTCGGGGATGGCCAGGGCAGCAAGAGTGAGACCTGCGATAACGTCAGTGGGCACTGTCGAGCTTTTGATGGGCAATATTCCCTGTAAGATTGGCAATCGTAATCCCTGCCTCTCACCTTTTGTTCTGTTCACGTCAGCCCTCTTCACCACTCGCCAGGTTGGACAAAAAGTCACGAAGGAAGTCTCAGTGGCCTGCCATGGAAGTATGTACCACTTGTTAAGTTAGAGGTGTAGTACGTTTTGCTTTCGAGAATGGAGGCAGGTCTCTTGGCTTATCCCTGGCACCGCTCGGAAGTCTAGGTAAAATTGGCCGGCGCCTGCCATAACGCGGGGTTGACGCTCCCATTGCCGAGCCCAGGGTTCCTCTCAACGGCTGCCAACTACCTGGACGCCCGGGGCATATGTAACCTATTGAAATAACCTAAGCCAAGGCAGCCAGAACCCGGCTCCCTTCCAAATCTTCGAAAAACGGCCGTGCTAGTATTGACGATCCGCGCTTGCCCAGTATGTTCTATCCGTCAGCTAGGAAGATAACAGACTATGCCGCTAACTGAACATGTGGTAAAAAATCCTGGCGCAGGTCAATCCTGCAGGCACGGTCAGGAAGAGGTCGGAGGAGAAGAACATGAAGGTGGTCGGATTCAATGGCAGCCCAAGGAAGGGTGGAAACACCGCTGTATTGATCCAGAAGGTCTTTTCTGAGATGGAGAATGAAGGAATAGAAACCGAGTTTGTTCAGCTTTCCCACAAGAGCATTCATGGCTGTGCATCGTGTTACCAATGTCTTGAAAAGAAGAATGAAAGGTGTGCCGTGAACGATGACTCGGCAAACGAGTATATCGAAAAGATCATTTCGGCACAGGGTGTTGTCTTGGGATCTCCCGTGTACTTTATGGATGTCACACCTGAGATGAAGGCCCTGATCGATCGGGTAGGTTTTGTTTCCAGATCCAATGGGGGGATGTTCAGGAACAAGGTAGGCTGCCTGGTGGCCGCGGCACGCCGGACGGGTGCCGTGCACACCCTGGACACCATGAGTCATTTCTTTCTGAGTATGGACATGATCATTGTCGGCCGTGCCATCGGTATAGGCCGGGACAAGGGTGATGTGGAGAAGGATGAGGAAGGCATGATGCTGGCAGAGCTCCTGGGGAAAAGGATGGCATGGGTGTTAAAGAGGATTTACGGGTGAGTTGTTCTCTCGCAGAGAGGCAGAGCAGCCCTATTCTCTTCCAATGTCGATCCGCCATGGGAAGAACGTTCGTCGCTTCGAGGGGTCTTACGCCGCTGTCGTTCGTTGTTACTACTTTCACTTGCCCAACTCGCTCAGAATGCGCCCAAATCTCACCAGCTCTACGATTGTGGAACGGGCTGGCGTAAGCCATTATGATATCGTTGCTGCTTAACTTTCAAAGCCGAGCCATGTTACCCGTTCCTGCCGCCTAGCTGGAATGCGTGGCTCCTCATCTGGATATCCAATCGGAACGATGCTCACAAGTTTCTTGCCCGACACCCCGAACAGATTGTTAAACTCTGCCTCTTTGTAGAAAATGGCCCCATCTGTCCAACAGGCTCCCAGTC
>JBKQMK010000201.1:0-16692 GCA_052146735.1 Desulfomonilaceae bacterium
GAAAATGCCTTTCCAGATTATAACTTTATGTATTATAAAGGACTTTCGTGAAAAGAGGAGGACTTTATGACGATCACAAAAGCGGATCTTGCCGAAAAAGTCGCCGGAGACTGCGGTTTCATGAAAGGCGAAGCCATAGAGATTATGGAAAAGCTTCTCGAAATCATGAAGAACCGCCTCGCCTCTGGTGAGGACGTGATGATTTCAGGCTTTGGAAAATGGAACGTCAAGTCAAAGCACGCCCGTAGAGGCAGGAACCCTCAAACCGGCGAGCATATAATCCTCGATGCCCGCAGAGTCGTGACCTGGAGTTATTCGCCGGTGTTGAAAGCGGCGGTGAATGAAAGCAGCAAGATTGAGTAGGAGGTGATCAGCACGATGACGGCAAGGAAGAATCATGAAAGTGTGACGTGTCAGGTCTGTAAAACACAAAAACAAGCGAGTGAGATGATACCGGCAGGGGTCGTACGCGAGGTTCTTGCGGAAAAGATCAAAGCGGAATGCCCCGACTGGTCACCGACCGGCTATATATGTGTTCCTGATCTCAACCGGTTCAGGGCACAATACGTGGAAGAGGTCATCAAGCAAGACAAGGGCGAACTCACAACATTGGAAGCTCAGGTTGTAGAAAGCCTCAAGGCGCAAGACCTCTTGGCTAAAAACCTGAACGTTGAATACGAGCAACAGCTTTCCTTGGGGGAGAAGCTCGCAGATAAGCTCGCGGATTTCGGAGGCAGTTGGCGGTTTATCGGGATATTTGGGGGGATTCTCTTTGTGTGGGTCCTCGTGAATACGGCGCTACTTTTCGAAAAACCCTTCGATCCCTATCCCTTCATCTTTCTAAACTTGATTCTTTCCTGTCTTGCCGCGATCCAGGCTCCGGTCATCATGATGAGCCAAAACAGACAGGAGTCCAAGGACCGCTTGCGGGCGGAGTACGATTACCGGGTGAACCTGAAAGCAGAGCTAGAAATCCGAAATTTGCACGAAAAGATCGATAATCTCGTCGTAAATCAGTGGCAGAGGCTCTTGGAAATACAGAAGATTCAAACAGATCTGATGGAAGAGCTTTCCGAAAAGCGTTCCCGTCCTTGAAGATGAAGCTCGTCTTTTCGGTGAATGGGAGTTTCCCCCGGCTGATGAGGTCTTCCATCTCGTTCAAGAGGCGGCGTTTGGTAAGCCACAAAAGTGACTCACCCGCGGCAGCGAAAAGCCTTTCTATATTACTCAAGGCAATGATCCACAAATAATGGTATAGTTAAGCAGTTGCAGACGGGACGGCGATGATGCCCAGGACAGAAATCGAGGAACCTGGGGTTCGGGCAGACCTGTAAAGGTCCCAAGAAAACTCGACCGGGTAATACCAAACCCCCGGCTGGGACGCTCTTCACGGAGTGCATCGCTTTCCTTAGGGTATCCCCGACAACTCTGGAAAAAGAAGGCACCTCCGCGGAGCCTGGACCCCCTGAAATGGGGTCGCGAGAGTAACGCCTCCGGTTCATACCGGCGGGGTTGTCGGGGGATACCAAGTTCCGAAAAGCCATTAGATGACCGTCAGTTCATTTCCTTGTCTGCTCCAACGATTCAATTGGATCCATTGGACCTACCTGGTAGAAATATACGACAAGTTTGCCGGGAGGCACGAAATCTCTCTTGTAAAACTCATAGACCGTGGGGCTGATTTTCTTGGGCTTTCCTGGAAAGCAAAGAGATATGAACTCATCTGGTTTGTCTTTTACGATCCTCAGTTTGAACTCTCGGATCGGTCCTTTCCAGTTCCGTCCAGTGCCTAAGATATACTCTATGTCGTACCTGACGACATAATCATCGTCCTGTTCGACAAGCTTTGCATAAGCTTTGATTATTCGATTTCCGAGGGTGCGTCCTATTCTCGCGTCAAGGCACCGCGG
This sequence comes from Desulfomonilaceae bacterium, assembly GCA_052146735.1. Taxonomy (GTDB): domain Bacteria; phylum Desulfobacterota; class Desulfomonilia; order Desulfomonilales; family Desulfomonilaceae; genus CAWBBA01. The sequence continues at coordinate 1,911 of JBKQMK010000201.1, forward strand.
CAACAAGTCGGTCATATCGAGTCCACCTGGATGGTAAGCCGAGGCGAAGCGAAAGCCAACGACTGGTCTATACTGGTGCTCTATAACGATTTCTTTTCCCGCAGGAAAACTCTGCTCCCAAAAGGCCGTTGCAGTCACAGTCCGACCGAGAAATTCCCCCTTTCCTCCGTCCAGTTTTTCCAGCGCAGCTTGTTGATCTTCGGTGAGATCAGCATTATCGAAGATTTGGTCGTCAGACAAACCGAGTTCCCGGAGTTGAGCGGTAACATCGCGATCACCGACTACAGCTTTCCGAGAGATTTCTGTTGAGACCGGACGGCCAGCTACCCAAACCTTGAAGGTTGCCATAATCTCTCTGGCGTCGAGTTCGTCATGGGGAGGAAGATGATAGGGCGGCAGAGGAAAAGCGACCGTGGTATGAATATCCTTATCAGATTCATTCAGAAATCGATATTTGACGTTCACCTGTTTTCGGGAAATCTGAAGAATTTCTTCGAGCATTCGAATGTCCTCACTCTTGGTGAAGGTGATTCCACCTGCACCAAGACGAGCAGTTGTTTCGTTAGCGAAAGCCTCGGTGCAGAAAACCGTCAGAACGATCAAAAGCCATATTACGATTATAGAGATTCTCGGCTTGTGCATAATGAACCTCCTCGCCGAATGCTAGTCGCGGAACTTCAATTCGGATGGATTTACGACTTTCTTGGGAATCCCCATCAGTGTACCTACAGAGTAGAAAAACACGACAAGTTCATCGGGAGGTACGAAATCTCTTTTATAAAATTCGTAGATCGTGGGGCTGATTTTCTTGGGCTTACCTGGAAAGCAAAGAGATATCTCCTCGTCAGGTGCGCCTTTTTCGATCCTCAGGGTGAACGTTCCGATTGGTCCTTTCCAGTTCCGCCCGGTGGCGAGGATGTACGCAACATTGTCCGCATTTAAATGAACCTCCACGGCACCTTCATTTACTAACATTGCGATCTTTTGAGCTATTTTAAGCTCTGAGCGCTTGTCCAGACATGCCTTATTTCTATACTCGTCTGGGGACCAGCGCGGTTCCCGGGGCGTATAGCCGCCATTATTTTTATCATAGGCTTCGTTGTAAGAATTTCCGGCGAGTGGTTTGTACGAAAGCTCAATAACTATTTCTTTTCCTGCGGGAAAACTTTGCTGCCAGAAGGCAGTGTCACTTCCTTTCCAATCGAAAGACTTCCCCTTTTCCCTTTCCAGTTTTTCCAGTGCAGCTACTGAATCGCTTGTGAGATCGGCATCATCAAAGATTTGCTTGTCAGACAAGCCGACTTCGCGAAGCAGAGCGGTAATATCGCGATCACCATCCAGGGCTTTACGAGAGATTTCTGTTGAGACCGGACGGCCAGCTACCCAAACCTTGAAGGTTGCCATGATTGCCCTGGCATCGTCGTAAGGCCCGTTCCCTGCGCGAATATCATAGAGCGGCAAAGGAAACGCAACCGTGCTGTGAACGTCCTGATCGGATTCGTTCAGAAATCGATATTTGACGTTCACCCGTTTTACGGAGATATGAAGAGTTTCTTCGAGCATTCGAACATTCTCGCTCTTCACAAACACGATTCCTCCTGCCGCAACCTCAGCGGTTGACGCATTGGCGAAAGCCTCAGTCGCCGGAATTAACGTCACACCAGTAATTATTAGTCCGACGAGAACTGTGAGAATGCTAAGCTGCTTCACTCGTCCTTTTCTGGAGGTGATTGCAAATGCCCACCGGTGATGTCCCATCTCACCATTACCTCTCGCTCGTACATTGATGCCTTTCTTGTCGCAATATTACGGCAAGAAAGGCTGCCCATTTCCGATGGCTTGCCGTTGCCCTCAGTTGAGCTTCACTCCGTGAGTTTTCAATAGTTTCATTACTTGCCCCTTATTTAAGTAATTCGTTTGAGAGGCCATTGTCAGGGCCGTCCGGCCCTCGTTATCCCTTGCGTTGACGTCAGCCCCCTTTTTCACAAGCAATTTCAACATAGTAAGATCACCCTCGTGGGAAGCCCACATCAACGCTGTCCAGCCTTTATCATCCTTTGCGTTGACGTCGGCTCCTTTTGCCAACAGCAGTTTCACGATTGCCAGGTGACCTTTCCAGGGCAACACCACGATTGCTGGGTGCCGCCGCATGGAAACCGCGTGCATCAATGCTGCCTGTCCTCTAACGCTGTCTTTCACATTGATGTCAGCTCCTTTTTCCAGGAGGAGTTTCACGGTCGCAAGATCACCAATCTCGGCAGCAGACATCAATGCTGTTATTCCATAGCGATCTTGCGTATTCACATCAGCGCATTCATCCAGGAGATTTTGGACCTGCTTAATGTCCCAGGAACCGGCGGCTTCTATCAAAGCCCGGCTTTGACCCGCATAGGATGAGGAATATAAGCTGGTAAGAGCGGTCAGCAGCCCCGTTACGATTATGGTGAGTCCGGGCCTGTACAATTTGATGTTCTCTTGCGTCCTTATCATTGTCTTTGGGATCACTTGCTTATCTTCTTTTCCAGTTTCCCGCGTGTGCCCAGGGCAGCATCCAATCCTCCATTGATCAACCAAGTTTTTGAGGCTGAATCTCCTTTGATATAGGCATCCCAAAACTTGGCAGTGCTCGCCCGAACTATTTCCTGTGCAGGTCCGTCGCGTCCATGAACAGTAGCGGAATCTCGGTCGGACAGATTGGCTTGGACGCTCTCAAGCAGTGTGATCAAGTACTGGTCGGATTCGCTGATGTGATCATAAGGTGCGCGATGGTCGGCCACTTGGCTATCTGTCACAGCCTTATGCTCTTTTCCACTGATGATGTGGAGAATGGGTACCGTTACCTTCGCGAACGCCAAGTTTTCATACGGCTGTTGACGGTGCGGTACATTGGGGTTCAGAAGCACCGCAGCCTTGATTCGGGCATCCACAAAAGTCTTCTCTTCGCCTTGGGTAGTATGAAACACCTGCCCCGCGAGTGCCAGAGTAGTCACGGCCCCCAGTCCGACACCCGCCAAGCCGATGCGATCCAGGTCTATTCTTCCCTTGAAGTGCTGGTCGTCATTGTCCAGCCTTTGTAATTGGTCGATGGCAAAACTTATGTCACGAGTGCGATTCCAAAACTTCCGCCACTCTTGCAGCGGCTTACGGGCAGGTTTCGAAATCTGATCAATCGAGTCTACGTCCGATCCCTTATGCTGCAAATGTACGGAGATGTATCCATTGGCAGCCCAATGCTGACCGAGATGAGAACCGCCTTCTCGGGTTCCCCCGAGCCTATGCGAAAAGATGATGGCCGGGAACGGTCCTTTGCCGATTTTAGGGTAGTATATCTTTACGGGGATATCTCTGTTTCGACTCTGATCGAACCAATTGTCTTCGAGGACAGCGATATCGTAGCCAAAGGGTGGGATCTGTCGAGTCCTGTGGTAAAAGAAGAAGAGCACAATCGCCGCCGCGACCAAAGCGATGCAAACGCCGACCAACATCCGCTTCTTGCCGGAAGACTTCTTCGACGTTCCTATTTCAAGTGCCTCCGTGGATTCAAGAGAGTCCGATTTCTTGGGAGAGGTGGTAATCAGATGGTCAGTCTGCTTCGGAGCGTCTCCGAACGCCTCCTGCACGGCAGCAATCGCGGACGAGGGACTGACGTGATTAGCACCCGAGTCGGTGAGACGCTGGGTGAGTGGCGCAGCAATTGGCAAAACCCTACTGGCATAAGATCCGATAACTTTTCGAGCCTCTTCGGATCGTATGTGGGACAATCCCGTCTCCCGGACAAACGCTATTCGAAACTCTTTGATTGATTCGAAACGGTCCTCGGGCTTGGGCTGCAGAGCTTGAAAAACACAAGGAGGTACACCCTTGCGGTCGGTCTCGCCTTTAGGAACTTGGCCCGTGAGAGCGTAATAAACAGTGGCACCCAGCGCGTAGATGTCCGATCTCTCAGAAACCGCCTCCCTGCCTGTGTACTGCTCGGGAGGCATAAAGCCGACCGATCCGATTACCAACCGCCGGGTAGCAGTGGTTGTGTCACCTATGGCTACCCTGGCAATGCCGAAATCGCAGACTTTAATGTTTCCCGACGGCCCCACGAGAATGTTGTCCGGCTTGATGTCCAGATGGATCACGCCTCTGGAATGGGCGTACTGCAAGGCGTCGCATACTTGGAGGAAAACTGCACCGATTATATCAATGCCGCATTCATAGTCTCTCTTGAGGATAGTCTGAAAACTCTTGCCCGGCACATATTCCATGACCACGAAATGCCTGCCCTTGGTGATTTCGAGGTTGTAAATTTTTATGATATTGTCATGGGTTAGTTCCCGTGAAATAATTACTTCCTTCTTCATCAATGCAATGACGTTTGCATTGTCGTTCAGGTCGCGATGCAGCATCTTCAGAGCTACCGGCATGTTGCGGAGACTTATTTGCCGAGCCTCGTAAACTCTCCCCGCTCCCCCTCTGCCTACGAGCCTGACAATCTTGTAGTCACCACCCACAAGTGTTCCGGGCCGTAGAGCCTCTTCAAGTTCCGGGGCTTGGTGGACTTCTTCACCATGCTCGACAAGTATTTTCCGACAGACCGGACATGAGGTATGTTCATTTTCTATTCGTGCACCGCACTCGGGGCATAATCCGATCATCGAATACTCCCTCATATAAACATTGCGAAAAAAGTGCCTAATGCCTGGCAAGATGTGTCACCTGGGATTGTGGGATGCTCTCACCATCCCAAGGGCCATTGGCTCCCTGACTTCTTGCCGAATAATCCTTTTGACGTCCAAAAGTCTAGAGAATGCGGTCCACTTTCTGTCTTAATTCATCTGGCACTGGTCCGTCAAACTCTATTCAGTTCTAGCCGCTCTCACAGTTACGAAGAATGGCCGGAGGCCGATCACCCTCATCTGCCACAAGGCCGAAAAGCTCAATCTCAATGTTACTCACTCACGATGGTAAAGAGCCAGAAGAGCCCAGGAGATATGACGCCAAAAACCACCGAAATGAGTACTCGCTTCCTCCGAGCGAGGATGTGGCCCGTGGAACCATTCGTTGATCTCACAAGCAAGCAATTGATCAGAATGTTTGCCAAAAGCCAAGCCAAAACCCACTCACCAATTCTCACTATTCCATGTAATTGCCAAGTCTCATACCCATAGAAACAATAGATCCGGCCCACGACATCCCAGTATCCAACAGCATAGAGAGCAGAGATACAGGCACAAAGCTCGATGATGCTGATTAGAATAAGTGGAGAGCTAACGCTTTCGGTCACGAGCCAGCGAAGGCAGCACCACTTGATGAAGGGGGCTAAGATCACAACGATTAGCACAGTCGGTATTCCCACGTAGAGCAGGAAACTATCGAGACTGTGGGCATGGGCGAGACCTGCCGGAAACAGAAGCAAGGCTAATACCAAGAGCGTCAAGCACCGATGTGGCACGCTCATCCCTCTCAAGTACATTTAGTCTGTTCCTCTCGGACACCCCGACGGGGCCGGTCTCTAGTGCTCTGACAACTTTAGGGAATTGTTCCTTTTCCACTTCTCAGCGAATTCGCGCGTGATTCGTAGATATTCTTCCCCGTAGAGTTCACTCGGCTCGATGTAGGTATGTTCCCACCATTCATTCCACGTGGTGATGAAAATCCAATCAGGATCGCTTTGAATTGCAGCGTCAAAGGTAGCCTGATAGTAGGCTCCATCATCGCGATCTTTGAATTGTCCCTTTCGCTTAGGCATCAGACGTTCGTCATAACCAGGCTGGGCTGTGGCCGCCCAAATCTTTGGAACAGGAGGATCGGTTAAAAGGGAGTAATACCGTGTCGTGCGTCCAATCCTACGGTCAGTTGCCGCAAGATTTGGAATGGTGAAAACACCGTATTGGTGCAAACCATCAAATACCTCAAGATTGTCTTTGTTATAGCCCGTTGCCAGATAGGCCGCATCGAGTCCTCTGTGGCGTAGCTTGGCAAAAACCTGCTTCCACGTATCTAGCGGTACCTTGTGTGCCGCCCAAATCACAACTAGCGGTTTACCGTCCACTTTCATAAACGAGGGATGGTCGCGGTAAGTCGAAATGACATAGGCCAGCCAGTTGAAAATCTCATCGTCACTTATTGGGGTTCCATGATGCAAGGTCTCAAAGTAGATGGTAACATTGAATTTCTTTTGTTCGGCAATTTCCAAAAGGATCTTCAGATTCTTGTCAGTATATGTGCCCGGACCCCACCACGAGGAAATGAAACCATCAATGCCAGCCCCCTGTGCTTGTTCGATCTGGCGTGCTATGGCCTCTGAACTGGATGAAGAGTAGGGAGTGATCGGGTGATCTTTGAGACGGGGACTTGACCAATCCGAAGGATGGTACCAGGGATAATAAAATGCCCAGAGCATCTTTTGATTAGGAATACGTTGAATCTGCTGCTTGAACGGCTGGATATTCTTTAGCGTGCTAAGGTTGACCTGAAATACCAGCGGATTTTGTTCAGGGCTGTCTGGCACAGTGCTGTGGTGCTCGATTTCTTGAATCAATTGCTCGTCGTTGCCAGAAACATTGTACACGCGTACAGTGCTGTCGTTCAAAGCACCCTTTCGCAAAAGAAACTCCAAGGGCTGACTAACTGCGTCAGGGGCGAGTGCCAAATCCACAGTGACGCCAATTCTCTGCCTTGCTTGCGCCGCATCGAGTGATTGACTCAACACAAACCGATGAGGACTTGTCTGGACCAGATCTGGTTTGCCGTGGACGGCCATCGTTCGCAAAGTCAGGATGTTTTTGGAATTCTTGATGGTCAAAGTAGTCCAGTCCGATGTGGTGGCATACTTGATGCGCAACCGATAAAATGAATCTGGCAGCGGTGAAACAGGCGTTTTAGTCCGAAATGAGTTACCCGCTGGCTTGAGGACTGGACTAACAGTGTCAGTCTGAATCGTCTGCAATCCAATGGGATTATCTTGTGGAGTGACCTCAGACCCCTTTTCCAAAAGCTGATGGATATGCTTCAAGTCACCCCCACCAGCAGGGTCTATCAATGCTTCGCCTTGGTTCCCATAGGCTATTGGACAGAAAATCGTCAACAAGGTCAGCAGTCCCGTAAGGACCCTGGCGATTCCAAACCGGTTCACAATGAGCCGTTCCAGGATAGTTGATCGAAGTCGTGTCATGACGCTACTTTGCTCTTGATTTTCTCCAAGAAGAAGGGCCGGTTCACAGTTTGCTCGTCACGGTATTCGATTTGGGTGCATCCATTCGCACCAGAAGCCATTTACGGGCATTATTCGGCCCTAGATGGACTAGGACCTGGGTTTGATCTTGAGTAAGGTTGTACGCCCCTGTTTCCATAAACATCTTCCCGTCGGCACCGTTTCCTACCGTCCACGCAGCCCGCTGGGTTTGCTTGTCTATAGTCCCGTGAATAGGTCGGGTCTTTTCCGTGGCTACATTGTAAAATGTCCCGGCAATTGCACCTTCTTTACTTATGGCGAGTTGCAGAATAGCGTGTGGAGACTCGGCATTCACACGCTGGAGGGCGAAAACCCCCAATGGCATCCACTCTGATTTCTCAGAAATTCCTTGCGGCTCAATTAAAGCGATAGTACGGACCTTTTGATAGTACTCGTCCGCGGAGTACTTCCGTTTTCCGTTCACATAGACACCATCGTCTTGGTAGTAAATATTATTTCCGTAATCATACGTGACAGGTGATGACCAGGCCACGCCGGGAAGCCACCCTGTTAAGCCCACCCACTTGCAAGGTCTCCACCAGTAATAGGGGCCGCGGTGCGCCGACCAACGGGGATACCACCGTATATTGGTTACGTTCGTTATAGAGCGATTTTGCCACCATCGTGGAGTGAAGACGTTTCTGTGACTCGACGTGAATCCAGTCCGAACATTCTGGGCTACGCTCGCCAATCGGGCGTGATTGGTCGGCTTCAGGATGTTGTGAGGACGATGCAGTCCGCGGACAGGCCCCCCCGGATTGAATCCTTTTGGATGCCTGTGAACTTCTTTTAGTCCATGTGGCGTAACGTGAGGATGGTGCTCCACTGCTTTCGCATGCTGTGCATGATGCAGGGGGCTTTTGTGCGGATCGTGATGAGCCACCGCCTTATGCTTTTGAGGATGGCTCTTAACCTGATGATGAGCCTTTGCACTACCAGTGTGATGTCCTCCCCCTCGTTTGCCAATCGCCCATATATTTCCGCAAGACAGAGCTACCAGTGCGACCACGATAAGAATATAGACTGGCAATTTTTTCATGTACGTTCCTCCCCTCCTTACTTTGGGCTCATACTCTAGTTTTAATTCTTCTCAGATTGCTTCCGAATAATCTTGATCCCGTCTATGTTGGGTAACTGCTGACCGTTATCCACACGCGTAGAGGTACTCCAGACAAACGTGTTCTTGTTGACAGGCTCGTAAATGTTGGTCTCGGAGCCTTTTGCACCATCACTGAAAATGCGGGAGACCCTGACCTGCCAACGAGAACCATTCTTGGTCCAGACCCCCTCGGCGAAACTTCCGTTGGAATCGAAAGTCCACGATTTTATGGCCTTGTTGACAGGGTCCCATCCTATGATTTGAGTGCCTTCCACATCGATCTCGTTTGTCTGAATTGCGAAGGACACCGTGATGAAATTCTTATTGGCCGTCCACTGAGCAATGGTTTCCACCTGACCGGCATTCTTTTCGTCCGCCCATTCACCAATCAACCATTCCAATTCCGTCAAGTGGTGGTAATTGGAAGAATCAGGAGCCTCTCCGACGCTTGCAATTAGCCATTTGCCGTCTTTATTAACGAATTCCGCCGTAAAATCGGATTCACTCTCCTCTTCTCCAGGAAGGGAAACTGTACTCGTCCCTTCCACAGCAGCGTGAGTGGGTGAGGATATGTTCACCTTGGAAATGCTCATCTTGAAGGCGATGCCCTTGTTATCTCCGAAAAACTGGTTGAATGCCCCTTGAATTTCTTTGCGTCCTTTGTAGACCTCCCCGGTCTCATCTTCGTATCGGGCATCTTCAGCCCAAAGATGTGAGAGTGCGGTCGCATCATTGCTGTTGAATGCTTTGATGTATGAATCAAGGGTTTGCCGGATCGCAATGTCCTCCTTTGAAGACTTGTTCTCTGCAGCGGCAACGGACAAAGCACAGATCCCGAAAATCAAGACTGTGACGATAAAAAAACGGCTCATAATCACCCTCCCATTCACTTCAAATCGACATAGGTACTCATTGTTGGCTTTGGCTAACCCTCGCAAACCAACTGGCCCCGAAAAGCTTTAACTACCTGAAGGGAAAATCGCGTACCCCTCGATCAGAGGTTTTCACGCGATCCGATTATTCCTTTTGACGAGGCGAAATTCATGTTGTTAAAAAAATTTTTTGATTTTGTTGGTCTCAAGATCACGAATGCAGCTTCGCTACGCGCCAGATTTATTGGTCGAGGCGGAATCTCCCTCGCTGCTTTCCCGCGGGCTTATTGCGTCGGCCAAGTGTTCCGGCTCTGTCAAGGATTTGTGGTATCTTGGGGGCCATTCATAAGGTCTAGGCCGAAATATCACAAGGGTTTCACGAGGAGGAAAAGATGGATCAAGCACTTTACGGTCTAAAGCCACTGGCAATGGTCAGCGTCATCGTATACTCCGCGATAGGTTTTGGCGTGTTTGGCGTGGCCTTTTTCATAATGACCAAGATCAGCCCCATTTCAATAGCCAAGGAGATTGAAGAGGATCAGAATGTGGCCCTGGCGGTTCTCATGGGCTCGATCTTTATCTCTCTGGCAATCATCATACAGGCTGCGATAAGGGGATGAAGGGTCACGTTCATCCAATAATATGCGGCACGAATTTTTCTCGGTGATCCGTGATAGGGGTGGCTGATTCCCGAATGCCGATGCCCGCGGCCTCCCCATCGACAATCCAACTGCCGATCGCAGGATACCAACCGTCCAGGGAAGGTAAGGGAGCCACAGCCTGGTAAACGTACCCTTCTTGGCCGTAAGGGCCGGGTATTTCTATGACACGGTCTTTGGTCTTAAGCCTGATGTTTGCACCTTCCCGCGAGAGCAGAGGCTTACGCACGTACTCACTCAGCCCTCTTGGCGAATCTGAATAAGCCTCTAGCAAGTTGGGGTGGTCGGGATTCATTTCCCACAGGATGGGCAGAATGCCTTTATTGGAAAGCACCATCTTCCATATGGGCTCTATCCAGTTCATGCGACGATACGTTTCAAGAAGGTGAGGAGCGAATTCCTCCGAAAGCATCCATTCCCACGGGTAGAGTTTGAAAATAGAGCTGATCTCATTTTCATCAAGGTCCACGAAACCTGTCTTGGGGTTCCATCCAATCTCAGACATGGTGATTTCTTTTGTACGAATACCCGCTTCTTCGGCGCAGTCCCTTAAATAGGTTACTGTCATAAAGTCTTCGCCAGTCCCGGTATCCATGTGCCCAAAATAGAGCAGACCCCCGAACCGCCCTTTGAGCTTCGTCCAGGTGGAAACAAGTCGCTCGTGGATGGAGTTGAACTGATCGTCATGGGGAAACTTGTCGTGCAACCACCACCATTGCACTACGCTTGCTTCCAGCAAAGCCGTAGGGGTATCAGCATTATATTCGAGGAGTTTCGGGGGATGAATTCCGTCATAAGAAAGGTCCAGTCTCCCGTACAACGATGGCTGGCGGTTTTCCCAGGACCATTTCACAATGGGAATGGCTTCGGTCGGGATGCCGAGCCGAACGAACAGATCATTCTTGATGACGTATTCCACTGCCTCAATACAGATTCGAGACAATTCGTTCGTGGCGTCTTCCAGGACATCCACTTGTCGTAGCGTAAACCGATAGAAAACGCTTTCATCCCAGTAGGGGCGACCTTCCGAATGGTGGAATACGAGTCCCAGTTTTTCAACTTCGGTTCTCCAGTGCGCTCTCGGTGAGTTGCTTTCCCGACGTAGGCAGCACTCAAGCTGAGGAGGCATGCATAGCTCCCGTATGGCCGAAACCTCCGCGAACGGTTCCAGTTTGGGAATCGGCATGAGTACCGGAGCCCATTGGTGTCCCAAAGATGTGCCCTCCTGATCCGCCAGAATAGCCGCCGTGCCAAGTACGATCCTCCCTTTCCTGGTCCTTTTGTTCCTGGCGTTCGCCCGCCTTCCAGAACTGGTAGGGCCTGGAATCGCAACCGGTCAGTGAGAGAAAGGTAGCAACTGCAGCAACCACCAGGGCTCCGCGTCGCACCTCACGACTTCTCTTTAGATCGTCTTGTACAATGAGACCCATTTTCACCTAACTCCGGCTTATTCGGCCTCTACCAAGGCTCAAGACACTGCCCGCTATTCCTCTTGTTGGAACACATCCTTTGCGAGGAGGACCGCCGACATCGCTGTGGGCCATCCTGAGTAAAAGGCGAGATGCGTAATCAGTTCGATGAGTTCGTCCTTTGTGATCCCATTTTCAAGAGCACGCCTAAGATGGAAGGGCAACTGCTCGGTGCGATTGAGCGCAACAAGAGTCGCGACCGTAATTAGACTGCGGTCACGCTTGGAAAGGCCGGGCCGCTCCCAAATGTCGTTGAAGAGGACTTCCTCAGTGAGTTCAGTGAGCTTCGGAGCGACTTCGCCGATAAGCTCACGCACGGTCGGTGTGGGCTGCTTTGACTTCATTGTCTCCTCCTTTGGCGTACACGCCCCGTTCCGTGCAAATCCTAGCTGATCTGGAACGTGGTGCTGTTGTAGGTCGTCATTCTATCACCGGAACTATGCGACGGTATTGCCATTTCGGAGGGTTTTGGGAACCGCTGAACGGTCGCAGGATGGCCCCTATGACGCCTATAATGCCCCTGGATTATCTCCCACAAGACCCGACAGATACAAAACCGTCGTCACTTTGATGAGAAAGCCCTTTTTGTCCGGTCTTGAGCCTACCTTACCGCATGCCGGTGAGTCAATTATAATAGTTGCTGCCGATCCTGGTCTGAAGACAGGTGTCTAGTCTTGGTCAAAGGTCCTTCCGCAACTGTTGCAGACTCTTCCGCTGTCCCCGATATGCAAGACGACCGCCTGGATCAATCATCTTTCCTCCGGGCTGCTCCACCTGAACTTCGGCTTCGTAGAATCGTGCGGGGTCCACCCGATCGTAGGGGAGAACCTCGACGCATCCGGGTTTCCTGTTCCACGCTTGACAGAGTGGCTGGACCACAACATCCTTGTCTAAGGAGGTGAGACATGAACCCCCGCATTAGTTTCATCACGTTAGGCGTGAGTGATTTGGAAAAATCTGTTGTCTTTTACCGCGACGGAATGGGGTTGCCCACAGAAGGCATCATCGGGACGGAATTTGAGGACGGTGCAGTGGCATTCTTCAAGATGAACGATAATCTTCTATTGGCGCTCTTTCCGAAGCCCTCACTCGCCAAGGACGCCCAGGTGCCAATAGGCCCGCCGAGCCCTTCAGAGTTCACCATCGGCCACAACGTGAACTCCAAAGAAGAGGTCGATGCCGTGATGAAGCAGGCACAAGCGGCAGGAGCGAAAATCGTCGATCCCGCGCACGACCGCTTTTGGGGCGGGTACTCCGGCTACTTCCAGGATTTGGACGGACACCTCTGGGAGATCGCTTGGCATCCCGAGTGGGTCGTCAAGGACTGAGGTGCCACTATGAGAGCGTCTGCAATTCGGAACAGGATCGGGTTCAGCAAAGATATCGCAGGATATGAGCAAAGGCTTAAGATCGGCAGCACGGCAATCACGGGACCTGGAAGCTCAGGCAGACCGTAAAGGCCCCCAGAAACCGGACCACGTATCCTCTCGTGGCTGCCGACATATTCATCGCTCTCAAAGGTATCTCCCGACAGCCTTGGAAAAAGAAGGCTCTCTTGCGAAGCCTGAACCTCGAAACGAGTCGTGAGAGATCCGCCTCCGATGAAAATCGGCGGGGTTGTCAGGGGATACCCAAGTTCACTTGCGCTTGATGACTCACGATCTGACCTAATCATTCCTACCCGTCCTTCGAAGGTACACCTAGGCTCGACTCCCCGTATTTTGTCCGTCTGTACTCCTCATCTCGTTTCTCAGCTCCCCCAGCGTATATCCTCAAAGAATAAAAGCCTTGAGAACTCCGTAGGGCGACGAACAGGGATTCGGAAAGCTAAGGGTAGGGTGAAAAAAGGAAACCCGCAAATCGCCTCTGGCTGGCGCTTGGTCATAGCCGCGCTCTAGTGAGGTTACCGAGAATGGGCGGCGGGACATTTCCGGTAGAATATCTCCCTTCTCCTACCCGTCCCACCCTCCAAAAACTACCCTGAAAAAAAATATTCACCTTATGTCGTAAGGGTTTTTTTATATATTTCTACTCGCGCTATGTTGCAGAAAAAATGTTGTGACTTACATTACCATCTAACAAATGTGTCTCACAAATTCTTGACCAGACACAAATGGGCTTGGACTTGGTTTCGGCATGTATAAGACCGGAAAACGCGAGTCCAAGCCTTAAAAAACAAAACAAAATAGGAGAAAAGACATGCATTACACAACTTATGTTTTAGTTCCAAGGAACACCGATGCCAAGTGTATCGAAAGCGAGGTCCTGTCTCTCATGCACCCGTACTGTGAAGAAAATGAGGGGAAGAAGACTAGAATATGCTGCTGGTGCGTGAAAAACCAGTTCAGTAGAAAGCTGCTGGAACTGATTGAGCGCGATTTTGGAGAACCGGGAGATTTGTGGAAGCGGCGGATGGACGAGAAGGGAGGTAACGGCAACGGTGAAGCCGTTTGGCGGGATGTCGTACGAGAGTACAACAATTTTGTGGATGCCCAAAGCGCAAAATTTCTCGAAAACTCCCCACCTGATCCTGATTGTGATGTGTGCGGCGGTACTGGCTGGGGAACCACGACGTTTGATTTCGACACCCGTTGGGACTTCTGGGGCTGGGAAGTATCCGATGAAATTCTAAAAGGAGAAGAACTGGACCCAGAGAAACAGGACGAAACGCAACCGCGAGTGTATGACCTTAGGGACATTGATGTTAGTCGAATCGTGTTACCCTACGCAATCCTTTCCCCTGAGGGATGGGATCAATGCAAGGAATGGACCCGATCTGTTCGAGATTTCTATTTGCCTGACGAACTTTGGAGAAAAATGGTCCACCGGATAGTGGACAAATACAAGGAAGACTATCTGCTGATCCCCGTGGATTGCCATGTTTGATGATTGACGAAAGTCCCACCGTCGTCACCTCTGCGGCGAGTGGGGCAGAGTCTGCCGAATTACAATCTTGTCATCAAATTTCTCTCAAGAAAATGTCTTTCATATATCAATCTGAATGGAGGTAGTCCAAATGGCAATCCCGGAATTCCAAAGCTCGCTTACCGTGAGAGTTCCCGATGATGTCCGGTCGAAACTGGAATCTTTGTCTCAGGAGCAACAGAAGCCGCTGTCGAGGGTAGTCCGAGCCGTTATCGCAGCCGGACTCCAACTGAAGGCGGCTTCGGATGACGACTTCATAGAACTCCAAGCGTAATCCACAAAAACAAAACCCGGATGGGCAGTCCGGGTCTGGAGAAAAATAGATGATGGTTGGGGATTTCACATCTTTTTGCAGTGTCAATTTACATCTAAGACACCAACAAGCAATGCTGATTCAGTTGAGTACTATAAATATCAGTAGTGACCGTTCAATGACTGACTACTCTGGATGAAGAGCCACTGTGAGCAGTCTTTGGTTGCCTGTGGTTTTTGAGGACATGTTTTTTGGAAATTGGCAGATGGGGGCTCACTACCGG
>JBKQMK010000202.1:0-36634 GCA_052146735.1 Desulfomonilaceae bacterium
CTGTGCGATTCGCTATGGGCGCCGGGTACTACCTATGATCTCCGCAACGGTGCCCTGCGCCAAGCCTGGTTTGACGTCGTGCCACGCGTGCGGGACCTGCGCTCACGGAATCACGCCTTCCTGCAAAGCTGCCGGGTATGCCCGATCATCAACCTGTGCCTTTCCTGCCCGGCCCACGTCTACCTGGAGACCGGCGAGATGGACAGGGAGACGCCATACTTTTGCGCTGTGGCCCATGCTCGGGCCGGTATGCTTGAGAAATCAAAGCGGCATAAATCCAATAGTGCCAGTGGCGGATCTGAGGCGAGGTTGGGCACGGCATAGGGATTCTCAAAAGTTTTGGTGGATTTGTGGGGGCAATGAGGGCGGAGACAGACCCGATCCATCTACCTTTCACAAACGCACATTATTTTTGACAACCACTATAAACTTCAGCTCCGTACGTTTTGAGAGCAGAGATTGCAGGGATTCCCCGTACTACACGTCCAACCTGTTGTGTTAGGCCCGGTATGTTGAAACGCCCTATTGTATTTGCAATTCTGCAAGACGGTCTCGGCGGAATCGCTGCGCACCAGAATAGTCAGCTTCGGCGTCTGCCAAACCCTTTTTTCAGGCTTTTTAACCACAAAAGACCTCGTCTATCGTCAAAAATTGCTGCCGATTGCTGCGCGGCCAACTCACCATTAAGGTCCCTGGTATTGGTATAAATGGGTGTCCTCAATAGGTCGGCCCTTGATTTTTGTAGTCTTTCGCACTTGGCAGTATTGCTAGCACAATCAGAGCAACCGCTTGATTGCGTATGCAATAGTTGTGCCCCAGATGCAACAGTTGGAAAAATAGATTGGGAGTGCTCAAATAGTTAATATAGCATGACTGAGATTAGATCTCAATTGAGGATTCTACGGAAATTACTCTGACCAATGCCTGTAAATGGCCCATGAGGTTCTGGGACCTCGGCAATCGTCCTTGAAGTCCAGGCGTTAACAATGGGTCGTAACGACCTGCAAAGAAATGCTCAGGGGGCCTTATGACGCAAGATGCCCTATAAGAGCTATCTTAAGCCCCACGCATCGCGGGATTCCCTTCGTCGTATGGGGGGCACGGCGGATTTTGGCGGGTGGCCAACAGTGGCAGCCTATCAGGATGATTTCTTGGGTTGAGAATCGATTGGAGGCCCGCACCTGTCTCTAACCCCTCCGCGATATCTCTGCTATGGAGAACCATCCTTTGGGGTCGGAATGCCATCCGGCGATAATCATTCCGGCCTCATCGACCATTTTTTCCGCGGTTGCGCGGCTGAACTTGCGGCATATCTCTGTACGTATGGTTTCCCCCTTGGCCAGGGTAACAGACAATCCGAGATCGCGAATATGTGCAGTTAGCCCGCGATTGGCCCGCAGGTGCATCTCTACACGCTCCAGGTGCTGAACAAAGTAAGCTACATGTTCGAAATCATTCATATCAAATGTAGCGTCCAGCTCACGATTCAATACCAGGAGAATGTTCTTATTGAACGCTGCGGTTATCCGCTGCGCATCATTGTACGCAGCTTCCAGGATTGGTTCTGGCTTCAACATATCGAGGCCCAAGAGAAAGATGTCGCCAGGTTTGAGGTTTTCGGCGACAGCCGTGAGGAAGATTCGGCATTCGTCTTCATTCAGATTTCCGATTGTGCTCCCGAAGAAGAGAAGAAGCTTGCGACGATCTGAGCGGATGTTGCTCAGATCTCGAGTGAAATCCGCCCGCACAGCGGCCACCTTTAATTCCGGGTAGCGCCTCATTAACCCTTGCGCCGCGGATTGAAGGGCCGCCTCGCTTATATCCACCGGCACATAACGAGTGGTGGCGCGACGGGACCAACCCATGGCATCCAGCAGGGCACGGATTTTGAGGTTGGAGCCTGAACCCAATTCCACGAGGTCCCCTCTGTCAAATCCGTCGATCAGTTCGCCCGCGTCTCGCCGCAAAACGGACAATTCCGTTCGCGTCAGGTAGTATTCCGGAAGCAGACAAATTTTTTCGAATAATCTCGATCCACGGGCATCGTAAAAGTATTTGCTGGGTATGAATTTTTGGTCAGCGGCCAAACCGCGGCGGACGTCCACAGCAATTTGCGAGTCCGCTACTTTTTCCGGACCGTCTTGGACTTTGGGCTCTCTCTTTTCGGCCAACAAAACCTGATACATTTCACGCTCCCTTTCATTGTGTCAGCGGCAAGGAACGAACCGGATTCCTGAAGATACGTCTCTCATTAGTTCGCCCAAGAGTTCTACGGTGCGATCGATTTCGCCCTCGGTGTTACCAATTCCCAATGAAAATCGCAGGGCGCAGTGAGCTTCCGCTTCAGATAAACCCATCGCCAGTAAGGCGTGCGACGGATCCGGCGAACCAGCGCGGCACGCAGACCCCGATGAAAGCGCAACCCCCTTCTGATCCATTGCCAGGACAACGGATTCACCGCGCAGGTCAGGCAACGTTACGTTCAATGTGTTGGGGAGCCGATTTTCTCTCGGCCCGTTGAGTTTTGCCCGAGGGACCAGGTCTCGGATGCCCCGTTCCAATCGATCTCGGAGCGCCTTCACATCAGCCATTTTTGGCAACCGCTGCACACATAATTCAGCCGCCCTCCCCAAACCTGCTATGCCAGGGACGTTCTCGGTTCCTGCACGCAATTCGTGCTCCTGTTTGCCACCATGCACCAAGGGATCCAGTGTTACTCCCTGCCGCACATAAAGTGCCCCCACCCCTTTTGGACCATGGAGTTTGTGGGCCGACAGAGTGAGCAGGTCCACGCCAAGCTCCTGAACATCGAGCTGGATCTTGCCTACAGCTTGTACCGCGTCCGCGTGGAAGAGCACGCCCAGTGAGTGTGCAGTCTCAACCAACTCACCTGTCGGCTGTATGGCCCCGGTTTCGTTGTTCGCGGCCATTATGCTCACCAGTATTGTCTCGGGCCTGATCGCCCCTGCCAGATCCGCAGGATCCACAAGTCCTTCTCGGTCCACATTCAGGTAAGTAATCTCAAATCCAAAATTCTGGAGCCATCGGCAAGCCGCCAAAACCGCAGGATGTTCAATGGCGGAAGTTATGATGTGATTTCCCTGGCCCCGATGGGCAAAAGCTACTCCTTTGATGGCCAGGTTATCGGCCTCGGAGCCGCCTCCTGTAAATATGATCCGTCGCGCCGTGCAGTTGAGCAGTTGCGCCACGCATCGACGGGCCGACTCCAATGCAAAACGGGCTTGATTCCCGGGGTGATGTATGCTGGATGCGTTTCCATAAATATCTTCCATGAGCCGGCTCATGAACTTGCCGACGTCGGGATCTACGGGCGCGGTGGCGTTGTGATCCAAATAGATCCGCCGCTGAACACGGGAAGGTTCGGGGCTCTTTTGGGGGAACACTCTCGTTCGCGTTTCTTCCGCTGATTCCGCAATGAGTGCGCCGTCGCCTGTCTTCACTCTGACAAGGTCGCAGAGCAGAGCCTTGTACACTGGAAAACCGGATATGGGGTCATAGTGGTTGAGATCGGTCAGCTCATTGACATTGCATTCTTGCCACGCTTCCGGGCCAAGCGGTCCTCCGCCGCCCATATCCGCATCAATAACACCAGGCATTATCCCGTCTGTGACCTGCGCACGGAACGTTGTCCGTCCGCGGGGGGTGATCACGTCGACGAGATCTCCGTGTTGTATTCTTCTGGCGGACGCATCGGCACTGTTCATCATGACCGTCGGTTCGGGCCGGTCCTTGATGAGGCCGGGAATGCCGTGAAACTGTGACCGGAAATCGTTTGTGACCCGCGAACCGGAGTTAAAAACCAGCGGAAAACTCTTTGCCAGTTCGGGCTGCGCCAGGGGCCCTTCCTTGGGCTCAGTGTACACAGGGAGCGGATCGTAACCGTGTTCTTCGAGAATGGTGGAGGAGATCTCAAACTTGCCGGTCGGCGTTTGGAACCCGGGCTCACCGTCAGCTCGCAAAAGGCCCTTCTCCCACTTCTTGTATTGCATCATGGTTGTGGGCGCTTGGACTATGCCGCCTGCCGCGCGGACATCCTCAAGCGAAAAACCGGAGCCTTTCAGCACGTGGCGTAGGAGGTCCTCCTCATTCTGAGGGTATAGATGACCGTAGCCCATGCGCTGAGCTAATTCCGCCAATATAAAGAACCCGGGCCGAGCTTCGCCTACGGGTTCAATGACTCTTTCGCGCAAGCGAAAAACCGGACCATACACCATGTAGGACTGAATTTCATAATAGGTGGTCGCGGGCAGCACCATGTCCGCGTAGGCTGCGTCTGCGGTTAAGAAGCGGTCAACGCACACGAGAAAATCCAGGGAACTCAACGTTTTCCGCCACACTGCCGGCTGGGGCCATGCCGTGATAATTGATCCTCCCACAATGATGAGGGACTTGATGGGGTAGGGTTTGCCCTCCAGCACCGCTTCGGGAAGTGCAATGGCATGGGATTCACCGCGATAAGCGCTGTACACAGGAAACCGATCACGACCCAGCGCCTTGCGGACGTCCGGATTTGCAATATGTCCCTGGCGATTGATGGGGAACTGGTTTTGCGCCATGCTGAAACATCGGCCGCCCGGAACATCCAACTGACCGGCCAATGCCCACAGTACCAGAGTGGCCCTGATAGCCTGCACCCCGCTGTCGCTATATTCGAGACCGCTGTACATAACCGGAGATGCGCCCCGAGTCGAAGCAATGCGTCTTGCAAGATCCCGGACTGTTTCCTGAGGGACCCCGGTTATGGACTCCACCACGTCCGGTCGAAAATGTTGAACATAACGCTCAAAATCCTCGAAGCCGTGAGTCCAATTTCGTACGAATGCCTCATCATAAAGCTCTTCTTCTATGAGAATATTACATAGGCCCAAGGCAAGAGCGCCGTCGGTTCCCGGCCGAATTGGTATCCATTGAGCTTCCGTCAGCGTGGCGGTTGCTGTACGCCGAGGATCGATCACCACAACTTCGGCTCCACGGGCGCGGGCATTCATGATTCGGGACATATCCATGGGCGGAGAGTCGGTTGCAGGATTCGCTCCCCACACAACAATAAGCTGTGCATTCTCTATGTCCGAGAACATGTTGATCAGCATTCCGCCCATCGTCACATGCGGCGCAATCATAGCAAAAGATACGTAACAGAGCGCACCGACGCCCAAAGTGTTGGGTGACCCGAAAGGGAAGAGCAGACTTGAAGCAGAAGAGACGGCCACACCTTTGGGCTGAAAGATGTCACATTTGGCAAGCTCGAAACTGCCACGACCAGTGTATATCGCTGTAGCCTCGGGCCCGTCCTGTGTTTTTATAGCTTGCAGCCTGTCGACTATAATTGTGTAAGCGTCATCCCAGGATATACGTTCAAACTCGTACGTTCCTTTGGGGCCCACTCTACGCAGTGGATGCAGAACTCGATCCTGCGAGTATACTATTTCACCCGAGTGACGGCCGAGCTTACAGATTGCACCCCACTCGGATTCAGTATCTGCTCGCACTTCAGCCACTTTGCCGGATGAATCGTAAACGACGTTAACCCAACATCCTGCCGGACAGATCCCGCAAATTGCCCGCTTGGAGTTGGAGCTACGGAACTCTTCACATGAAGGTTTCATCAAAACCCCAAAAGGAAAACGCACTATTTCGTCAGTTCACGTTCATTTAGTAAAGAAACTACGTCCATCATGATCCGCCCTGCTGGAACTGACTCTTGTCGCTCTTTTGTTCGTTTGGCTTAAAGCCACGCTAAACTTAATACTACCAAATGCGAAATGATTGCATAGCCAACGATACGCAGCCCTTTGTTTGAGTGTAAGCTTGTCGGCTTCTCCGACAACATAATACTAACGTCTCAAGTAATTATGATCGAGGAGATGGGTCGGATGTTTTTTATTCTATTGCTCCACGAGGAGCCGGTGAGCATTCATGGTCCCACTCTTGCCCCCGCATCCGTTGCCCCGCCCCTCGAAGATCGAACAGGTCGCTCGAAGAAAACTTCACTAAGAGCCGCACGCCGATTCCACTCGCCTTCTAAAACCTCCCCCTACTTTTCACAACCAGCATTGAAATCATTCTTTTCGTCTACCATTTGTTTGCGTTATCAATGACCTTTCAATGCCTTCCCCGCTTTCAAACAACGCACCACCTGGTGCTTACCATATTCCAGCGATGTTATTCGTGCTCGCTTTCTCGCTTCTTTTGCTCTCAAGCTTTTCTGTAGCGCTTCTAATTAGCCCCACAAAAAAGCTCTCGACGTTTCCTCCGCTGCCCGTTTGTAACTTAGTCACTTTATGGCGTCGCTATGACAGCCATTTCTGATCTTATGGTAGACATCTGAATAGTTCTTGTCAAGTATGTATGGTTTCTTGAACCTGATGAAACATGTACCTGCCGGTTTGAATCGCAAGAACCAATCTAATAGAAAATTAACTGTCTGTTAATCCGAATCCAACCGAAAAACCATAAGCTCCCACAGGCCATATCATCGTGCCTGACGCTCCTACGAATGTAATCATGTGCCCCCATCGGTACAATACGGAGGAATGATGTTCGGGTTAAGACAACTCAGCGGCTGCGTGTTCCGAAATCCGATGAAGGTTCTCACGTTGGGTTTAGTATTGGGCGTAACTTTACTGCCCATTCTGGGTTCCATAGTGTGGAACATGTATGATTCTCTGTCCAAAATTGGGAACAATGAGCTGCAACTTCAGCGACTTATTGGAACTGTCGCACACCTCAACGAGGTTCTCACCATGTATGCACGGCTGGCCGCCGCAACGGGCGATCCAAAATGGGAGAAGCAATACAGGGCCGTAGAACCTGAGCTTGATAACGCCATTGTGGGAGTGGCCATGCAGGCACGCGCGGAATATGAGAAGACCTACGTTGCTCAGACCAAGCTCGCGTACACAAAGTTGATAGAAATGGAATCCGTGGGCTTTGCCCTTGTTCGACAGGGTCGGCACAAGGAAGCTTCCGAACTTCTTTTTAGTGCGCAGTACGACCAGCAGAAAGCCCTGTACTCGCAGGGAATCGGCAAAATGACCGAGGCGGTCCAGAAGCGAATAGCAGAAGAGATCAATTTGTTTCGCCAACGCATTTGGCACACTGGTTTTCTGGCTGTGGCCACTGTGTTGATTCTTCTTGCAGCATGGTTGGGGGCTTACCTCGTTGTCAATAGACACCTAGCTTTGCGTAGGCGGAGCGAGGACGAATTGGCAGAGGAGAAGGAGCGCCTGGCGGTGACCTTGCGCTCAATCGGCGACGGCGTAATCACCACAGACACTGACGGGACAGTGACTCTGATAAATCGCGTGGCGGAAGACCTAACCGGTTGGCGACAAGGAGAAGGCACGGGCAAAACCTTGAAGGAAGTGTTCGTGACGACTGACGAAGTCACCGGTGAGCCATCCCAAAGTCTCGCAGAAAAGGTTCTCGAAGCAGGCTCGATTTTCGGGACCACGAACCACACGCGCCTGATTTCCAAAGACGGCGCAGGGCGAATAATCTCGCATAGTTGGGCACCCATACGGGACAAAACAAGTGTCGTCGTGGGCGTCGTTCTGGTGTTCAGAGACATCACAGACCAACAGAACATGCTGAAGGAAGCATTAAAGGCGGAAAAGCTCGAATCCGTAGGTATATTGGCCGGCGGCATAGCCCACGACTTCAACAACATTTTGACCGCGGTAGTGGGGAATCTGTCCCTGGCCAAAATGGGCGTTAACCCGGAAAGCAAGGTATTCCAATCGCTATCCGAAGCTGAAAAAGCCTCGATCCGAGCCAAGAACCTCACGCAGCAACTGTTGACTTTTTCCAAGGGAGGAGCTCCGATCAAGAAAGCAGCTTCCATTCGTGAACTCCTGACGGGCTGGTCGGGCTTTGCATTAAGAGGCTCGAACGTGAAGTGTGAGTTCAGAATTCAAGAGAATCTCGGGGACGCTGAAATCGACGAGGGCCAGATAGGCCAAGTCATTCACAACCTTATCATTAATGCGGATCAGGCAATGCCTGACGGGGGAACAATTCGCGTATCCGCCGAAAACTTTACTCTGAGACCGGGCGACAGTCTTCCTTTGACTCAGACTAAATATATCAAAATATCCGTGACTGACGAAGGCGTAGGAGTGGCCCCGGAACATCTTCCCAAGATATTTGATCCATACTTCACCACCAAAAGAAGTGGCACCGGGCTCGGACTCGCCACATCCTACGCCATAATAAAGAGACACGACGGCCATGTCACCGTGGACTCTCTTCCCGCACTTGGAACGACCTTCACGATATACCTGCCAGCGTCGGAAGAGCATGCGCTGCCACAAGACCAGGCTCCCCATTACATTGAGAGAGGCAAGGGAAAGGTGCTTGTTATGGACGACGAGCCGCTGATCCGCCAGCTTACAAGTGACATGCTGACGCATCTAGGATATCAGGTCTGCATCTCCAAGGACGGCTTCGAAGCTCTGGGCCTCTTCGAACGCTCTAAGAAAGAAGGAAAACCTTTCGATGCGGTGATAATGGACTTAACCATTCCAGGTGGAATGGGAGGAAAAGAAGCGATAACGAAATTGCTCAGCTTAGATCCGGAGGTCAAAGCTGTAGTTTCCAGCGGTTACTGTAATGATCCCATCATGGCAAACTTCAGAAAGTATGGATTTGCCGGAGTGCTTGCCAAGCCCTATACGGCCATACAGATGAGCAAATTGTTGCACACAATCATAAGCCCAAAGCAGAGCGAATGTCTTAAGACACAGGACAAATCAGTCGGCTAGTGCCGTACATTGCTATAGGTGCCGCCACCGCAGTGGTGCTAGTGCTGTACGTCTCTGTAGGTTCTGCCACAGTACCGCATGCTCTCTATTGCTCTGGCTGAACTAACAAGGACCCGAAATCGGGACGCCATGCACCTGACTTGATAAAGTAACCGAGATTTAGTTTGCCGCTAATACTGCACTAACCTTCGGCCCTTACACATGCCCGTGCAGCGTCTTCACCTGCTTCTTGGCCTCTTGGCGAAGACACCCGGATCGGAACATCCGGGGCCGGTGTTGTTGTTTTCCTACGCTCGCGAGAAAATTCACAGTTGGGAAGAGAGGAATTGCTCAATGAGTTGGTGTCGTAATGTAGGGTTGGCTGTTGTCTTTGCAATTCTAATCAATGGAGCGGTGTGGAGTTTGCCCGTACAAGGCGAGAATTCGGCTATGGTCCACCTCAGTGGCTCCAGATACTTGTATTTCACCGTAACGGATCTCGCCAGGCGCTACATGGAGCACGATGCTGAAACCAAAGTGATAGTTACTCACGCGGATCAGCAGTCCTACGTGCAATCGCTTATGGATAACACCAGTGACGCAATCATGACACTGGGAAAAATGGAACAGGACTTAAAGGAAGAGGCAGTGGAACAAGGAATCCACCTACAGGAGAAGATTGTGGCCTGGGGCGGGGTGGTGCTCGTAACGGACCCGAAAAATCCGGTCAATGAACTAACTATGGACCAGGTCCGGAAGATATTCCTTGGCGAACATGTCAATTGGGCGGAAGTGGGCGGCCTAGATGAGCCTATTGTGACGATGTCCCGAGATGAAGCCGTGTCGGGCACAGAGCGATTTTTTCGTGAATTTGTGCTCCATGGTTTTCCGCTGGTGCAGCAGACCGTCAAATTGTTTGACCCCGACATAGTCCGGGCTGTTTGGAAACGGAGGGGTTCCATAGCCGATGCGCGCTATACCGAGGCAGTGAGGGGCAGGATTAGGGGTATGGTGAAGATAATTGCCCTTAAGGAAGACGAGGGGTCTCCGGCCATCATGCCGTCCGTGGACACCATTGAAGAGCACACCTACCCCTTGTCCGCTCCTCAGGTCATGTACTATGACGTGAAATCCAACTCGCGCGGCCTCAAGGAATTTGTCGACTTCTGCGCTGACCGGGGCCTCGGTACACATCACGCATGGTTGAAGAAGCAGAGATAAACCTCTCTTCCAGATTATTTATCGGAGTGCTCGGGCCGACGCAATTTGTACCCCCCCAATTGAGACCGGCGTCGGCCCGTTTATATACAAATTCAGTTAGCCGCTTCCGCAGGGACAGAGAAATCTTGATCGATGGTGTCAACGCGGATCCTGTAGCGAGACCACGTAGAAATGCATGGTCTTCGGGTCAAGTATTTGATATGGCGAAGGAAATGAAAGGACATCGAGGGTAATCAAATGCACGGGAGTGGTGAGGCGGAAAGAGAGACAATTCGACCTGAATTTGATCCTTCAATCATGATCGATTTTCAGGGGGACAAGATTACTTGTGGCACGGGTTTTCCGTTGCTTTGAGCGATAGACGACCGCTTTGGCATTTTTGATCGAATCGGGAGCGAACAGGAGGATACCAGATCCAGGGTTCGCAGCAAACTCTCTCAGCTTCAAATGGCCTGGTAGAGGAGCTATCAGATAGCGGCTGGGTATAGCGCGCCGCATAATTCCGCCTTGTTCGGAGGACGTGATCCCCTTGTCAAGCAGTTGCGCCCGCGAAACGGTTCCCCGACCACGGCTGAAGTCAAGAATTCATGCGCCTAGTGGATGCAGAGTCACGCATAACTGGTTTGTGAGAAACTATGTTCAAACAATATCTTAATTTCAATCTAATCGTGTCTTAACCCATGTAACCAAGAATCTGAGTCTCGGTATTAATAGAGGTCCTGATTAGAAACGGCTCTCCTTAGAAAGGAAGATATTATGTGTAAACGGTTGGTTTTCGTCGCGTGCGTGTTGACTATTTCAGCCGCACTTGTGGATCACAGTTTCGCTCAAGACAAAAATAGCCTGAAAATCCAAGGGTCAAAATATGTAGCCTTTACGTTGACTGATTGGGCGAAGGCCTACATGGATCAACAGCCAAATGCCTCGATCAAGGTTGAGGCTGTCGACTCCGTGGAAGGATTCCAATCATTCCTGAAGCGGAGTTCTGATGCTCTGGCCGTGTTCGGACAGTTGGAGGAGGACGAGAAGGGTGAAGCAGAGGAGAAAGGCATGGTCGTCACGGAAAGGATCATCGGTTGGGGCGCAGTCGCCATCATTACGCATCCGAAGAATCCGGTCAATGAGCTTTCGATCGATCAGGTCAAGAAGATCTTCTCAGGAGCCTACAAGAACTGGAACCAGGTGGGCGGCCCCGATCTTCCGATCGTCGCAATCACCAGAGATGAGGCAATGTCAGGCACTGAAAGGCTTTTTAGGGACCTTGTCCTCGATGGTTCGCCAGTGGACCAGGACACCAAGCGCCTGCTCTCGTATGACATAATACGTGCCGTTTTAAAGGATCCCGGCTCTATTGCCGATGCCCGTTACACAGAGGCCATTCGCGGCAGGATTAAAGGAATGGCGAAGATCCTTGCTCTCAAAAAAGATGAAAGCAGCCCGGCGGTAATGCCGTCAGCGGAAACATTGCAGAACCGCTCATATCTTCTCTCTGCTCCGATGGTTATTTGCTACGATTCAAAAGAGAATTCCGGTGTCCTACAAGCATTCACCGAATTTTGTTCAAAGAGAGGATTAGGGGAACGGTTCGCGGAATCTCAGTCGAGATAGCATTTTCTCGCACCTAATTACTCGTGTAACCTGAATCGGCCCTGATGCATCCAAGTCGGACAGTCGGTGTTGACTGCAGGATCTGAAGATCTTTGTGGCCCCGTTAAGTGAGAGGCTGCGGGGATTGGCTATGGAAAGCCCTGTGGTTGATGGGCACTCTCGAGCGTGGAGCCTGCATCACCATTTGCCTTCGGCCTTCTCCCTCGATCGGCACTACCGGCCGGCATAGAGGTGCGAAGATCATAGTTGACTGGAGGCTGAGCGTTGAAGTATGTTCAAAAAGAGGACAAAACAGGAGCTTTCATCGACATGGAGACAGTTTTGCCGCTGTCGGATCTTGGAAGGGGCCGTGCTGGGACCTTTCGGGGAGGTCGGAGAACCAGCGTGCGACGAGCACAGATCCAGAAACCGTGGAAAAGGAAAAGCTGCCGCATAATTCGGGTTCAAGACTATTAGGATAGAACGGTCGCAGCACAGTTTCGGATGAGCTGTTCACCTTCAACCACACATTTGGGGAGGAGGAATGCCATGGGAGCCAAGAAGATTCTGATGTTGGTCGGGGACTACGTAGAGGATTACGAGGTGATGGTGCCGTTCCAGGCCTTGCTGATGGTCGGGCATACAGTTCACGCGGTTTGCCCTGACAAGAAGGCCGGCGACATAGTGAGAACCGCAATTCACGACTTTGAGGGGGACCAGACCTACAGCGAGAAGCGGGGGCATAATTTCACCTTGAACGCAACATTCTCGGAAATAAAGGCTGAAGATTACGATGCTCTGGTGATTCCGGGCGGACGCGCTCCAGAATACATAAGACTCAACGAAGGAGTGCTCAAAGTAGTACGCCATTTTGCCGAGAAAAACAAACCCATAGCCGCTATTTGCCACGGAGCGCAGGTGTTGGCCGCTGCGGGGGTTGTTGAGGGAAAATCGTGTTCGGCCTATCCGGCTGTGGGGCCTGACGTCAATAGTGCGGGCGGAAAATGGGTAAACATTCCTTTGGACAAGGCCCACGTGGACGGCAACCTCGTTACAGCACCTGCGTGGCCTGCGCACCCAGATTGGGTGGCAAAGTTCCTTCAGGTGCTCGGCACCAAGATTGAGCCGTAACAACGGCCGCGGAGCTTCAGATATTCCCGATTGTATGGGCCTGGGGGCGCAGTCGGTTTACGCCCCCCATCGTTCCCGTTCGGTCTGGCCGGTACCGTATCCCTGGTTACCAGGCTCTGCCTGGTAACTCCCTTGTTCCGGGCTCCGCCCGATATGAGCCACGATTGCGAAATCTGGAAGGCCGGATTCCGGATTGGGGGCAGAACCTGGGAACCAGGTGTAGTGCATGGTGCCACGGACGAGCCGGTCGGCACGTTCGTGGCACCAATGTTTCGAGCACTTTCATGCTTCGTTGTGGCGCTTTCAACCGTAGAATCCGGCATGAAATCGCTGGGTTCACTTGAATCTGACACAATCTTTGATCATTGTCAGGGAATCGTCTATATGTCCGAGTCGTTTCTCGAATCCTGTGAGTGACCCGTTTGAGCCGTTTGTTTCCCCTGAACGAACGAGAAGTTTTTCCAACAGTCTAGTTTGTGCATTCACGACTTCCGTAAGTTGATCGATTTTTGAATGCATCACCCTTACCTCATCCGGAACCGGTAAAAATCCCATGAAGAAGACTTTCCTTTCCAATCTGCAGTTGGGCTTTCTGATCGAGGGCTTAACGCAGCATTCCACTTCAATCCCATTCGGCTGAAATTATTAGCTTTGCGTCTTACCGCTTATCGCGCCCTTACTTCCACGCGGGCGCTCCGGCTGCGGTTACCTGCTTTGTCCAATCTGATTCCACCAGGTTGTAAACATTGAGCGGTATTGGCACGTAGTGCAGATCCGTGGCCATCGACTGTCCCTGCTTGAAGCACCAGTCGAAGAACTTGAGCATGGCTCCAGCCTTTGCAGGAGCGAGTTGATCTTTGTATATGAGAATATATGAGGCTCCAACGATAGGCCAACTCTTCTCCCCAGGTTGGTCGGTAAGCACCATGTAGAAACCGGGAGCCTTATCCCAATCGGCATTGGCAGCCGCAGCTTGAAATGTCTCGATAGTTGGGGCGACGAATTTGCCCGCGCGATTCTGGAGTTGGACAAACTTCAATCTTTCTCGCAGAGCGTACGCATACTCAACATAACCAATGGCTCCATCAGTTTTCTTCACCAGAACGGAGACCCCTTCATTCCCTTTGCCCCCCACGCCGGTGGGCCAGGAGACGGACTTGTCGTTTCCTACTTTTTCTTTCCAGTCTGGTGATACCTTGCTAAGATAGTTGGTGAAAATCCAGGTAGTCCCCGAGCCGTCGGCCCTGTGCACCACAGTGATTTCCTTGTCAGGCAATCTCAAGTCCGGGTTCACTGCCATTATTCTTGGGTCATTCCATTTCTTGATCTTGGCAAGGTATATGTCTGCCAAGAGTTCAGGTGTAAGTTTGAGTTTGCCTTTTGCTATGCCTTCAACGTGGATAACCGGAACGACGCCGCCCATTATCATGGGAAACTGGACCAGTCCGTGCTGGTTCAACTCTTCTGCTTTCAGAGGTTCATCGGAGGCCCCAAAGTCAACCGTTTTGGCTTTGATCTGGACTATTCCTCCTCCGGACCCGATTGCCTGATAGCCTATCTTCAAGCCAGTGTTTTGGTTGTACTTTGTAGCCCATTTGGCATAGACGGGATACGGGAAAGTGGCACCCGCGGCACTCAAACTCTCAACGTCCGGGGCCGCATTTGCAAACAGCGCTGCCTGCAAAGCCAGTAAGACAGCCACAACCAGCGTGAGTTTAATCTTTGAGGTTGAATTGACCCCGCAAGAAAGAATCCGTCGCCCCATTTTGTCCTCCTTTTTGTCTTCAGCAAGATGTTGTCACCATGTTTACAAGAAACTTTAGATGATGCCCGACTGCCCTTCGGGATGCTTGGGCGGCATATGTTTGAAGGACAGCACGGGCATCCGGAGCCGGGATTTCATTAGAAACGATCAATGTTAAGAGATCGCTAGTGCAAAGTTAAAAGTTAGATAGAAGTGGAAACCTTCCGTGCTCGATCGCGAGCCCGAAACCACGGTGTGTATTTGCTGCCAGTCCTCAACATCTCGTCTCTAACTTTTCAAAATCGGTATTTCTAACAAACATTTATAACAGACCTAACCAGTGGCTCACATTTTCGGACCATTCTGTTTCTGCACTAACATCACCATGTTGGTATTGAGAATCCACAAGAAAGCGTATCTCATCAAAACTTGGCATCGATATGTGCTGAACGAAGCAAGGTTTAATGAAAAACTCACGCCTGAGTAATATTCCGATAACAGACGCAGTCCTAGTAAGGGGCCGGCTGCGGTCACGAGTCAGGACAGGTTGGATGGTCCTGAAATTCGCTTCACGCGGTTCCATGGAACTGGCCGATTTTGAGAATAATTAGGAGGAAAGAATGGCGGAATGCAGTCTCAGTACAGGTTTACTCAAAGATGTCCTTCAGCACGCCAAACCGCTCGGGCATAACCAAAAACCCCGCAATTTGAACCTTGGTTTCGGCTTCATTTATTATGGCGTTGTAAGGGCCCTCAGACCCAAACACACCCTGGTGATTGGTTCAGGATACGGCTTCAGTGTGGTCTGCCTGGCTCTTGCCCTGAAGGACAATGGACAGGGCTCCCTTACGTTTGTGGATCCCTCGTATTCTTTGCTAAAGGATGGTCCCCTAAAAACCATGGGAGGCCGCGCCACTTGGAGTTCCGACACCAGCGTTAAAGAGCATTTCCGGAGATTCGGAGTTGAAGATATCGTAACCCACCACAAGATGAGGAGCGACCAATTGTTTCCTTCTTACGAAGACTTACAGTTGTCTCCCATCGACCTGGGCTTTATCGACGGAAATCATTCATATGAGGATGTGAAATACGATTTCATCAGTATGCTCGGCCGTTGTCGCAAGAATAGTTACATCTTTCTTCACGATACTAACATCTACGTTAGAGAATTCCTTCACCATTCGGGGGTCAAACGGTGGCTGAAGATTGTGAAGAGAGAGGAGCAAGCGTTCGAAGTGATAAATTTCCCTTTTTCATCAGGTGTTGCACTAGTGCGAATCTTGGAGCCCGCTATATGGAAACAAGTTCACTGACTCGCATCATCTTGCCATGCGTTTTGGTAATAATCGCTGCATTCCTGTTCTGGCGCTACATCTGGTTCTTCCGGAACCCGCCGCGAACCATTGCTGGGGGTGAAAACATGGTTAGCCCTGCCGACGGGACAGTCGTGTATGTCAAGACGGTTCAGCCCAATGAAGAGGTAATAGTTATAAAACAAGGGGTCTCAGCCCGCATCAAGGACATAGTACGACAGGACATGGACGCGCCCAAGCTGGTGGTAGGCATCTTCATGAGCCCATTTAATGTTCACTATAACCGCGCGCCAATAGCGGGGAGGGTCGAGCAGATCGTTCACCATCCCGCCAAGACAAGGAACTTACATATGGGACCAATGCACCTTCGGACATTGATTAATCACCTACCCCTTTATGAAAACAGCCTCCACATAGTGGAGAATGAGAGGACCGTGACGAGGATCAGAGGAAGATTCAAAGGAGATGATGTGTCCTGCTACGTGGTCCAGATAGCGGGAAAAAGCGTGAGCGGAATTGACAGCTATGTCCTTGAAGGGGGAGGGGTCCGCAAGGGAGAAATCTTTGGAATGATCCGCATTGGATCTCAGGTAGACGTAGTTGTTCCGGAGTTTGCCGGAATGCAAGTCAAGGTCCACCCTGGAGATAAAGTTTGGGCCGGAGAGTCTGTGCTTGTGGAATAATCAATTCAAAACAACTCTACACGAATACTTAAGAAAGGTGGCAATGGCATGAAAATCGATCTGCATGTCCATTCTAAGTTTTCCAGACGGCCTTCGGAGTGGATCCTCAAAAAGCTTGGGTGTCCGGAAAGTTTCACCGACCCCTTGCATCTTTACACAATTGCAAAAAAGAGAGGAATGTCCGCGGTCACAATCACCGACCATAATACAATCGAGGGCTCTATGGAAATCGCCCATCTTCCGGACACTTTCGTAAGCGAGGAAGTGACTACCTATTTCCCTGATGACAGGTGCAAGCTTCATGTTCTCGTGTATGACATCGATGAGCAAAAGCACCAAGACATTCAAAAGATACGGGAGAATGTGTTCGACCTGACAGCTTACCTCAGAGAAAGCAGGATAACCCACGTCCTCGCTCATCCGCTATTTTCTATAAATGGGAAACTGAGCATCGAACATTTCGAGAAGTGTCTGCTCATTTTCAAGAATTTTGAACTGAACGGCGCGCGAAATGAGGAACAGAACCGGTGCCTCGAACTCGTACTCTCGATTCTGACCCCGGAAAAGATTGAACAACTTGCAGAAAAGCACAATTTGACGCCATCATTTGTTTTCCCGTGGGTAAAGAACCTGACCGGAGGATCGGATGATCACAGCTCGCTTACCATAGCCCGCAGATATACTAAAGTAGAAGCGGCGACCGGAGTGGAACGGTTTCTGCGGGGAGTCGAACAGAACGAGGCTGCAGTTGCCGGTCCGGGATCGAGTCCCAAAACATTGGCTCACAATGTGTACAGCGTAGCATATCAGTTTTATCAGAATAAATTTGATTTGAAGCGGTACGTTAATAGTGACGTCATCTTTAAATTTCTGGACCGATTCCTTCAAGTGGGCCAAGACCGTGAGCCCGGCCTTCTGGCAAGACTGGATTTCTATTGGAACCACGGGAAGAGGCCAAAGGCTGCCGACAGAGGAAATGGGACCGTCATGAACTTGCTGCGGCAGGAGACTCACCGACTGATTTGGGATGATCCGCAACTTTCGGAGATATTCAAAAACGGTAACGGAGATAGCGAAACTCTCGACGAAAAATGGTTCCGTTTTGTGAACAAAGTCTCGATTAAGGTAGTAGAGCACTTTACGGACCACGTAATGGACAGCCTTGCCGGAGCCCACTTTCTGAACCTGTTTAACGCTCTGGGTTCTGCCGGGGCGCTATATTCGGTGCTGGCGCCGTATTTTGTCGCATTCTCGATCTATTCGGAGGATAGGCAGTTCGGCGATACAGTGCTACGCCGGTTTCTCGAGGAAAAGCCGAACCCCTCAAAGCGTGCCGACAGCATCAAGGTTGCGCACTTTACTGACACGTTCTATGAAGTCAATGGAGTTGCGGGCACGTTGAAGGCGCAAATAGGCGCTGCTCTCAGAACCGGCAAGAACTATACCGTGGTAACCTGTGACCCTGGACATCACACCAGCACCAAGGGCGTCACGAACTTCAAGCCCATCGGAGTTTACGAAACGCCTGTTTATCCGGAACAAAAGCTCTTCTATCCTCCTTTTCTGGAAATGCTTGACTACTGCTACAATGAAGCATTCACTCACATTCATTGCGCTACACCAGGTCCTCTCGGACTCGCAGCACTAGCCATTGCGCGCATATTGAAGGTTCCTGTAGTGGGAACTTATCATACAGCCCTACCTCAATATTCCCAGTATCTTACAGAGGACGCCACCATCGCTGAACTGATGTGGAAATACGTCTTATGGTACTATGACCAGATGGATCGCGTGTTCGTGCCATCCAGGAGCACGGCTGCCGAACTTACGGAAAGGGGAATATACTCGCACAAGGTTGTAGTGACTCCGAGAGGAGTGGACACCAGCCGATTCTGCCCGACTAAGCGCAATGGGTGTCTTGATGAGTATTGCAGCAGCAAAGAAGCGGTGAAGCTCCTGTATGTGGGTCGAGTTTCCAAAGAAAAAAACTTGGAACTACTTGTGAAGGCTTTCCGGGAGTTGGTCCAGTCAGGGGAAGAAGTGAATCTGTTCATTGTGGGGGACGGTCCGTACCGCGAAGAGATGGAGCGGGCTTTGACGGAGACTCCGACCATTTTCATGGGATACGTGGAGGGTGAGGCGCTTGCGGAAGTCTATGCTTCCTGCGATCTTTTTGTGTTTCCCAGCACCACCGATACCTTCGGAAACGTGGTTCTGGAATCTCAGGCATCCGGTCTCCCGGTTATTGTGACCAATTGCGGCGGGCCTCGAGAGAACATGATTCCGGGAAAAACAGGTCTGATCGTCGAAGGAAACAGTGAGAAAAGCCTTCTGGACGGAATACAGACCTTGCTGTCAGACCCACGGCGTCTGAAGGAGATGGGGAAGGCGGCCCGTGGGTACGCGGAGAATCGCTCATTCGACATTGCGTTCAACAAGTCGTGGGACCTTTACACCGAAACTCCTGAATCCTTTGGGACCGGCTCTCAGGTACCTTGGATTTGGTCCTTTCCGGCAGAGGGCCCACAGAGGCGGTCGGCTTAGACAGTCTGCTCTTCTTTTACTGGTGCTGTGACAAAAATTGGCTGCTGAATTGACATCTATGCCATTGGACTATTATTTGGCGTCAGTGCTCGACTGGACCCAGAGTCTTGGTGGATGGGGCCTCATTGTCGTTGCAGCCTTGTATGTCCTGGCGTGCCTACTGTTTCTCCCCGGATCGATACTTACTCTAGGGGTCGGCTTCTTGTTCGGTGCTCCCGCGGGAGTTTTGACCGTGTTGACGGGAGCCAATTTCGGGGCTTGCGCCGTTTTCGTCGTTGGCCGGACTATTGCTCGTGACTGGATAGCCCGGAAGATAGCCGATAACCCGAAACTTGCAGCCCTGGATGTTGCTGTAGGTAAAGAAGGGTTTAGGATGGTGCTGCTGCTCCGGCTGAATCCGGTGGTTCCTTTCAATGTTCTGAATTATGCCCTTGGCCTTACCAAGGTTTCCTTCCGCGATTACGCTCTCGCAACACTGATTGGTATGCTTCCTGAGACCCTGATATTGGTCTACCTGGGCTCCGCGGCAAAATCTTTAGCCGATTCGGTTACAGGCCAGGCAGACAGTGGTACGGCCGGTCGCGTTTTTATGTGGATCGGACTTGCAGCCACGATAGGCGTTGCAATCTTGGCAACACGGATTGCCCAACGGAGCCTGAAGGCGGCCCGAACGCCGGCACGCGATGCCCGCATGGCTACACCTGTTGAAGGGCTTCGAGAAAAAGAGGTCAATAATCGAACAATTCCGGTCTGGGCGTGTCGGACGTTCCCTATCCCCTCACGTGGATTTGAACCAACCATCCCCCAATTTATCGGCGAACAACCTGCCAACCCTTTGGATTCCAGGATCGAACACTCTTCATTCTCAGACTTTATGCGCTCCACGCAACCAAGCACGCACTTGTCGGATGAGCGATAAATCCTGACTACGAGCGCTGCCTTTTTCTGGAGCCGACCACTAATCGTTTTTTAATTGATTCCAAACACCCCCAAAACTTTTTCCTTGTACACATTATGTAATCAATGTTTTGATTCGATCACGAAACGTGTTTTACAGAAGCAAATCGGCCGTATTCACCTGGACAAAAAGTCAGAGGAAACCGAAAGTGATGAATCTGGAGCATGTCAAATCCTACTTGGCGGTTGTGCGCACTGGGAGCTACCATAAAGCTGCCAAGCACCTCGGATTGGCTCAGCCCACGGTCAGTCAGCATATCAGAAAACTGGAGAAAACCCTTGGCGCCACATTGATCATCCGCGACCGCAATGGATGCTTCATGGCGCCACGCACTGAAGCCTTTGCACGCCAGGCCGAGTCGTTAGTCCGGATCGCGGACAAGGCGCGGAATGCTTTGCGCCGTCCGACGATGACTGTGGGGGCCAGCACAAATGTAGGGACCTACCTGCTGCAGCCCATGTTTAAAGACTTCTACGAAGCTAATCGCGAGTCGCTGACTCTAGACCTGGTCATTGATCGCAATGATCGGATCGCGGATCGTCTCGAGAGTGATGAGATTGATGTTGCAGTCATGGAGTGGTGGGACAATCGAGCGGGTTTCGTGAACCGCCCTTGGAAGAAGGAACGACTGGTGGTGATTGTTCCTCCCGGTCATCCCTGGAGCACTCGAAAATCTATCTCAGCGGAAGAGCTAATGGGGGAAAGGATGATCGGAGGCGAATCGGCCACGGGAACTGGCCGAGTACTGCGTGAAGCCCTGGGGGATCTTATGTCTGAATTTCACGTGGCATTCAAACTTGGGAGCACGGAGGCCGTTAAGAACGCCGTTCAGACCGGGCTTGGAATTTCTATGGTCTTGGCGAGTTCAGTTGTGGACGAGGTCAAAAGCGGGGCGCTTAAAGCCATACATATCGATGGCCCTTGGCTCGAAAAGGAACTCATGGTCATTCATCGTCGCGGCCTTCCTAGTGACAGCGTCGCGGTAAGGTTCGCCGAGAAACTGACAAAAGAAAACGCGGTTTCGCTCGCGCCTTCTTGAAGTAATCATTTTCACCTGTGATACCAATGCGCTGCCGAATAAGTAATCCCGCCGATGAAGGGACTGACCGGCGTTTCGGGCAGGTCTCCGGAGCGCACTCACCCTATGCCGTTCATAGCGTAAGAGATCTGCCCGAAACGGCACCAACTGCTCTGACGCAGTACTACTCGTTTGAAAGCGCCTTGTTATTACGGGTCTTCATTGGTCGAGGAAAAGGATTAACCATTTTTTAGTTTGATCCTAATTCCTACCAAATTTTGTCCGGGTAAACATTATGTAATCAAAATCCTTTTTCGATGACGAAACGTCATCCATCGCAGCAAATCTCCCATTTTACGCCGCACTCGATGCGAGGGAGATTGGGATTTCCATCCGCTGAAAGAAGGAAAGACCATGGCAAGTCAGCACCTAAATCTGAAAAGTTTGGCGGCGGTCACCGCGATTGAGGCATGTTTCCTGCTCGTTGCCCGCAGTTTCCGTGCGCAGCAGACGAAAGACGGGCAAATCGCTGAAATTTAGTTTCCAATTTCGCAACGAGAAAGCCGATGAGGCGCTTGCTCCTTACTTAGTTTTACTCCAGCGGTGTTGAAACTGGTGTAGGGACATCACTCTTCCGCGGGATACCGGATGGGGAGAATGAAATGATTGAATTGGACGGAGTCGGCATGTGCTATCCAAGCGGAACCGAGGCACTTCGGCCGACATGCCTCAGATTCTACAAGGGACACTTTACCGTGTTGCTGGGGCCGTCTGGCGCCGGCAAGTCTACACTGCTCCGCTGTCTCAACTTCCTGACCAGGCCTACGTGCGGTCAGGTAGTCATCGAAGGTCTGGGAAAACTCGACTTCAACGCGAGAAAACTGCGACAACTCAGAGGCTTCACCGGCATGATTTTCCAACAGCATCAATTGATATCCGGCCAGAGCGCTTTGAAAAACGTTCTGGTGGGCCGACTCGGAAAATATAGCTCGTTTCGTAGCCTCTTTCCATTGCCAAGGCGTGAACAGGAGTTCGCGTTGGAATGTCTTGAGCGAGTCGGCCTTCTGGATAAGGCGCTGGAAAGAGTGGACAACCTTAGCGGAGGCGAGCAACAGCGGGTAGGCATAGCACGAGCACTTGCTCAAAAACCCCAGTTGATTCTCGCAGATGAACCGGTCGCAAGCCTCGATCCCGGTACGGCTGACAGCGTGCTTTCACTCCTCCATAAGATAACCAAAGAGGATGTCATTCCCGCAATTGTCAGTCTTCACCAGGTGGAATGGGCGAAAAAGTACGCTGACCGAATCATAGGACTGTCAGAAGGAGCTGTAGTGTTTGACGGAAGCCCCCAGAGCCTGTCCTCGGACATGCTCCAGCAGATATATCACGTGAAAAAAGTGAGGATCCCGGCCGCAGCCTGAGTACGAGTGACGAGACACGATTATCGTATTGGGCTGGAGCCGGACTACCCTTGACTGCCATCTAGCAAGGAAAAAAGGAGTACCTAACAATGAGAAAAATGGTGTCTATTCTGCTATCTCTGATTCTGAGTGTTTCAGCCGTGTGCCTCGCACAGGCGGCAGGCGAGTCAGATCCCGCGACGTTGCAAGTCGCTCTACTTCCCGATGAAAACGCGTCTACGGTCATAAAGAACAACCAACCTCTCAAGAAGTATCTCGAGGAGAAGCTTGGCAAGAAGATCGAACTTGTGGTCACAACAGACTATTCTTCAATGATTGAAGCTATGCGTCACGGCCGTGTCGATATCGCTTATTTCGGACCCCTTTCTTACGTGCTGGCGAAATCCAAGAGTGACATAGAGCCTTTTGCCGCGTTGGAACGCAAAGGGAGTACCACCTACCAGGGTGTGATTGTGGCCAACGCTGCTGCAGGTATCAATTCACCGAAAGACATCAAAGGCAAGAACATGGCGTACGGCGATCCTGCCTCCACCTCGAGTCATTTGATCCCGAAGTCCCTCCTAGCCGAGCAAGGGCTGGACGCCAAAAAAGATTACAAGGAACACTTTGTGGGGGCTCACGATGCAGTAGCCCTGACTGTTCAAACGGGAAAGGCCGATGCAGGCGGCTTGAGCAAAACAATTTTCGAGTCTCTGGTGGCGCGAGGCGTCATAAAACCTGAGAAGGTAAAAGTTATTGCTGAATCCAAACCTTTTCCCGAATACCCTTGGGTACTTAGAGCAAGCATAAAGCCAGAGCTTAAGAAGCAAATTGCCGATGTCTTTCTCGGCATAAAGGACAAAGAAATTCTCAAGACCTTTAAGGCCGACGGTTTCGCTCCCATAGCCGACAAGGACTACGATGTGGTGCGAGATCTGGCTCACGTGCTCAATGTAGACTTGTCCAAAATCTGACGACTGCTGGAGCGCTGTTTCATGAATGAACGTTACGACCGGGTACTAATCGAACAACGGAGGCAATGGTATTATTCGGCACTCCAGATCGCCCTGGTTGCTCCTGTCATCGCAATCTGTTTCTACTATGTAGGGTTGTTTGATCGGAAACGAGTGCTGGACGGCATACCATCTATATTGAGCCTGATCGCTGAAAGCCTGCCTCCAAATTTCAGTGACCTGCCCAATTGGTTCAAACCTCTTTTGGACACCTTGGCCATGAGCATTGCGGGCACAGCGATAGCAGTGGGATTATCGCTGCCGCTGGCCTTGCTCGGAGCACGTAATACGTCTCCACACCCACTGGTGTATCAGTTCACCCGAGGCGTGCTTAACGGATTGCGCTCCGTTCCAGAGCTGATAATGGGCATCATTTTTGTGGCTGCCGTCGGCTTTGGTGCGTTGCCGGGAGTGCTGGCACTGGGCCTTCACTCAGTGGGAATGGTAGGAAAATTCTTTGCCGAAGCCATTGAGCATGTGGCAGAGGAACCCGTTGAAGCGGTCAAGGCCGTAGGTGCGCGGCCAATGCAGGTTATTCTTCATGCAGTGCTACCACAGGTCTCGTCGCAAATAGCAGACGTGTCAATCTACCGGTGGGAGTACAATTTTAGGGCGTCGACGGTGATGGGAATGGTCGGAGCAGGCGGCATCGGTTGTGAATTGATGAGCGCGTTGCGAATCATGCAATATCAGCACGTATCAGCCATTCTGATCGTTATTCTGCTGATGGTCACATTGGTTGATAGCTTTGGCGCCCACCTGAGGCAGCGCTTCAAATAGAGCCCAAAAAGGTCTGATGAATGAAACATCGTGTGGTCATAACATCTTGGGTGCACCAGGAGGTGGTCCAGCTATTAGAGCAATCGTGCGAAGTCATCCCAAATAACGAGCGGGAGCCTCTGACACGTGAGGAAATCTTGCGACGAACACAAGACGCTCATGCCCTTATGGTCTTTATGACAGACAGTATAGACGACGATTTCCTGATTGCCTGCCCGAATCTGAAGATTGTGGCCGCGGCTCTCAAGGGCTACGACAATTTCGATGTGGAAAGTTGCACGCGGCGCGGCATTTGGTTCACCATTGTGCCGGACCTCCTCACCATTCCTACGGCAGAACTGGCGGTGGGGCTTCTGATCGGTTTGACGCGGAAGATGCTCGACGGCGACCGCTTCGTCCGGACAGGTCAGTTCAGAGGCTGGCGCCCCAAGCTTTACGGTACGGGTTTGGCCGGCCGATGTGTGGGAATAGTCGGGATGGGGGCTTTGGGCCAGGCGGTCGCAAAACGCCTGGCTGGCTTTGAAATGGAATTGCTCTACACAGATCGAGTCCCTTTACCAGAGCGACAAGAACAAGCCTGGGGCCTCAGTCGCGTTTCTATGGAAAGTCTTTTGGGACGAAGCGATTTTGTGCTCTTATCCGTACCACTGACTCCTGATACCCTTTGCTTTATCGATGACAAGGCCCTTGCCAAAATGAGGCCGGGCAGCTTCCTTGTCAATGTATGTCGGGGGTCTGTGGTGGATGAGGAGGCTGTTGTGTCGGCGTTGGCCTCCGGGCATCTTGCAGGATACGCGGCCGATGTATTCGAGTTCGAAGACTGGGCCAGGAAGGACGCTCCATCGGGTATCTCCCGGTCGCTTCTCGAAGAGGGCACCACCTTTTTCACTCCCCACCTCGGTTCGGCTGTGGACGACGTGCGCCGTGAAATTGCATTGGAAGCCGCACGCAACATTCTGCAAGCATTCGCCGGAACCAAACCCGAGGGTGCCATAAATCGACTATAGAATTCGCCAAATATAATGTCCGAGACTGAAGGTAACTCGGCGGGGGGAGCATCTTACAGACCCTGAACGGCTGTATGGACATCTCGCCTTTCCGCGGCGGACCTGAAGATGCCTGCCCATCTGCTGCTGATCGGATCAAGGGCGGGTATGGAATCCGCCCTCACCACGTATTGTGCTACTGTCCTGATACGTCTGCGAATTTTGAGACAGTTTCAGATGCCGGTACCACCGGGAACAAAGCGTCATTTACTTGGAAGCGAAGTGGCATCAACCTCATTGTTGCTGCCTCCACCAGATTCTGACCCTCGTAGCTACCAGCCAGACGATCCCGAAAACGAACAGCAGAGCGCCCAGACCTGACGACAGCATTATGAGAAAACCCATCGCCGCCAGTATAGATGCGAGAATGACGTGGATTCTCAGATCGGTCCTAATCCGTTGTCTCCCCAGTAGTCCATTATCTGAAGCGGTCACCGCCTGGCTTTGCACCAGGGGGCCGAAACCGTGCTCGTCGCGCCCACAATGAAGACATACTTTTGCTTCCGCTGGTTTATCACCAAAACAGTGCGGACACTTAACCATGTCTGCAGACATAAAATCACTCCCTTCACCAAGCTGGCAGTAAACCTGGGAGAACAGGGCAGGGCGCTAACTCACGCCTCACCATATTACCGCTTATAATAGGTCCGAGGTGGTTTTGTGCGGTTTCACCGGCTTCTCTTCTTCGACTCTTTTCCGCTGTTTCTGCGCGCGTGGTGGAGGCTTCGCGCGGCCACCTCTGGCGCGCTCCTCCACAGCTCTGACTCTTGCGGTAGCTACTTCTTCAGTCGGCTCGTCCTTTTTCGTCCTCCGGGCCGACGCCGGCCGGGTTGCTTCTATCCCCTTTGCCTTTTCTCTCCCCGGCCCCTCGGTAGCATCGCCGAGAATCTGCCGACCAGTTTCATAAAGCATGAATCCGCCCTTTAGAACAGCCTTCAACACGGGCCTGGTAGCAGACCATGCCAATGGTATAACTAGAGGCGCCGCAAGCAGGCCAGCTCCCACCGCGACGCCAGTCCATAAATCACCTTTTGGTCTGAAATCCCAAATTGCCATTTTCAGCGCCCCTCCTTCTATGCTGTTTTTGACACCGTGGCGCCATCTTCTTGTCTCCCCCTATCCTGAGCCTGTGGTCTTATCCTCCCGATGTCAAGTTAGAGTTTCATCAACGAGTGATAATTGTGACGCCGAATCAAACCGCTCAATCATCGACTGACTCCGTTTCAGCGATCGAACTTATTTCGCTCGCCGCCTCCTCTATCGTCTTTATCTCCTTCAGAGTAGCCTCATCCAAGAGGCCGTAGGCATCGATGAACTTTTCCAAGTAGTCAACGATCACTTTGCCGAGATGCATCCCAACGGAGAGTCCGACCCAAAACTCCATGACGTTTCTCCTCCGGGCCAAACATTCAAGACCGGCCCCATCCTATCTGTTATTCCCAAGCCCATCAAGCCTCATGAGAATGCCCTTCGGACCGCGACAACCGCCTGCAAGCAAAAACTCCAGAACTGACTGTAATCCCCAAAAATGCCTCCACATTAACATTTAATTTGTTGCTAATACTCTCCTAACATGTGGTAGGCAATTCTTATAACAGATGCGTGCAACAAGAGCCTCCGTGGAAAGGTTGCCGCCCTGCTCGTCAAAATCGAAAAGGAGAAACGCATGGGCTACTATCTCCACGAGGTGCCGGGTCGTCTGAGAATACAGATTTCATCTCTGAAGAGAAATTCCCAGCGCGCACAGGAGGTTCAGGATCTCCTGGAGGATCTCTCCGGCATCAAATCAACCTCTGTGAACACCGTTACAGGCAGCGTAATAGTTCATTATGATCCGGACATCGTGCATTCCAGGACCATTCTGACTCTTCTTTCCCGGGAAGAGTATATTGACGTCGCAAGAGCGGTCTCAAGCCATCAATATGTGGAAACAACTCTTTCCAAAGCAGGTCACCTCGCGTCCAAGGCCCTTCTCGGATTTGCGTTGGACCGAGCTTTGCAGGGCTCCCCGCTATCTATTCTCGCCGCTTTCATCTAGAGTTCGCCAGAAAATATCTGAAACCTACCCCACTACTAGGTTTTGAGAATATCCGCTTTGTCAGTCGCCTCCCACGGCAAGTCCATATCTGTCCGACCGAAATGACCGTAGGCGGCAAGTCTGCGATAAAATCCTCCCTTAGACTTGGAAGGCAGCCTAATCAAGTCGAACTGTTTGATGATCCCGCCCAGCCTAAAATCAAAATTCTTTTCCACCAGAGCACTGATTTCATCATCGGAGATCTTGCCCGTTCCCATGGTCTCCACCTGGATGCTCACCGGGCCCGCGAGGCCGATTGAATAGCTGAGTTGAACCTCGCACTGGTCAG
This sequence comes from Desulfomonilaceae bacterium, assembly GCA_052146735.1. Lineage (GTDB taxonomy): Bacteria > Desulfobacterota > Desulfomonilia > Desulfomonilales > Desulfomonilaceae > CAWBBA01. The sequence continues at coordinate 27,567 of JBKQMK010000202.1, forward strand.
CCAACCCTGCGGCAACAATGTTCTTGGCTGCGTAGCGGGCTGCATAGGCCCCGACCCTGTCAATTCTCAACGGATCTTTTCCGCTCAGAGCGGACCCGCCGTTTCTCGAATACCCACCGTATGTGTCAATTGCGTTCTTTCTGCCCGTAAGACCCGAGTGCACGGACGGCCCGCCCAATTTCAGAGGACCCCCCGGGTTTATTAATATTCTGGTTTTTTTGTCCGGGCCTATGGGCTCACCCTCAAATACCGCCTGTACAACCGCCTCCATCACGTCCTCTCGGAGACGCTCCGGTTTGGGGTAGGTCCGATCGTTCTGGCTTGAATTGATCGTGATGCTGTGGATTCTGCGAGGCACTCGATTACGGTATTCCACACCGACCTGTGTGGTGCCGTCAGGCGCCAGATACGGCAACACGCCCTGCAGGCGCACTTCGGAAAGTCTTCGCGAAATCTTGTGCGCAAGCCATATCGGGAGTGGCAAGAGTGTAGGTGATTGATTGCACGCAAAACCGAAAAGAGTGACTTGATCGTATGCCACGATTCCGTCAATGTCTTTCTCGGAAGCTTCTTTTTCGTCAACCAGACAAGGATGCTCCGGCGTCATTTCTTTTAGGCTGGTTAGTATACTGCACGTTTTAAAGTTGAATTCATGGTCAATGTAGCCGATTTTTCGGATGACCTTTCTGGCTACGTTCGGAAAGTCCACCTTGACCTCCGATGCAAACCTGGCAGCGATGAAAACCAGGGAGAGCGACACCGCACATTCGGCGATAATCCTGGCACAGACGTCACGTTCGAGAAAGCGGTCTACAATAGCATCGCTTATTTGATCGCACAGTTTATCGGGATGTCCTTCGGTAACCGATTCTGACGTGTGTATGAAGTCTTTTTTCATTTGCTTTGCACCGCTCCGCCTTTCGTGGCTTCAGTAATGAGTAGAGGAGCCAAGGAGGCAACCCCGATCACGAGTGCGTCAAAGGCGCCCACCGGGGTTGTACCGAGCAAACTTCTCAGTCCGGGAACAAGGAAAGTGCCCAATTGTAACCCGAGCGAACCGATGACCGCTATGTTCAGGTACTTGTTGGGAGCCGCTTTCTCCGCATCGAATATGCTGCGGTGTTCCGAACGACAACTTATCGCGTGCAGGATCTGTGATGTCGTAAGGCTTTGAAACGCTAATGTTCCCGCTGCGGGACCCATGCCGTATCTCATGACCCCGTAGCCGTACGCTGCCAGTGAAGCCGTTGTCATTGTTGCCGCTTCGAAGGTTATTCTTTTAAAATCCTCCGTTTTGACAATGGGCTCCATAGGGTCCCGGGGGGGCTGGTTCATCACGTCCGGTTCGGCCGGTTCCAGAGCCAAAGCAAGGCCGGGAAATATATCGGAAACAAGGTTGATCCAGAGTAGTTGCATAGCATTAATGGGGTATCCCAATCCCAGGGCGCCTGCTATGAACATCACCTGGATTTCGCTGAAATTGGTGGCGAGAAGATAGTGGAGCGTTTTCCTGATATTGTTATAAATGGTTCGGCCATCGCTTATGGCAATAATCAGGGTTTCAAGGTCATCTTCCTCCAGTACCACGTCAGCCACATCACGAGCCACATCAGTGCCGGCCCGCCCCATGGCTATGCCGACGTCGGCTGCCTTGAGAGCAGGTCCGTCATTGATACCGTCGCCGGTCATGGCTACAACTTTGCCGGTGCTCTGAAGAGCTTGGACGATCTGGAGCTTGTTCGATGGGCTGACCCTTGAAAAGACGTGGACCTCGCTGCTCAGGGCTTTCAAGACGGCAGGATCGGTGCTTGTGAGATGTGTCGAATCGAGAATCTCTAATGACCCTCCATTATTAAGCCCCAACTCTTTGCCTACTGCATAAGCCGTGGGGCTCTGGTCCCCCGTGATCATTACCGTTTCGAGACCGGCCTTATGAAACATTGCGATGGATTCTTTTACCCGTTCCCTTATAGGGTCGGCCATGCCAACGAGCCCCAGCCAGGTAAAACCATTTTCGTTCTCCAACTGCTCTTCGCCATTCCGGATCGCGTACGCGACGCCAAGGACCCGCAAAGCCTTGCCCGCCATCGCGTCATTTTCAGCATCAATGAGGTCTCTGTCTTCGTCACTAAGAGGGACTGTTGTCCCGTCCTTAATTTGATGGCCGCATTTAGCCAGAACTTCCGCAGGGCTTCCTTTCATAGCAACCAATCTGGTGTTATCCACAGACCCGTGTACAGTGCTCATGAATTGGCGATTATCGGACCGGTAGTTAGTATCCATCAACGGGTGCTGCTCTCTCAAAGCGCGAACATCCACACCTGCGCTTATGGCCATGTGAATCAGAGCGTTCTCGGTCGCAGAGCCGTTCAACACATGTTGGCGCTTCCTCGTCTCTATTTGGGTCTCGTTGCACAGCACGCAGACATGAATAAGTTTCAAGACCTCGTCAGAGTTGCAGGGATCTAAAGTCCCTGCCGTGCCATAGAAGAGACCCTCCTTTATTTCTATGCGCTCCATCCCGGAATAGATTCTTAGGACCGACATCTTGTTATGCGTTATGGTGCCAGTCTTGTCGAAACATATCGTCTGGACCGAGCCGAGCGTGCATATTGCATCGAGATTCCGGATCAGGACTTTGTGCCGTCTCATGTTCTTGATCCCGAGCGCAAGCGTGGTCGTTGCAACAGCCGGCAGACCTTCCGGAACAGCCGCAACCGCAAGAGAAATTGCCGTCTTCAACATCTGGAGAAACCCGTTCCCGCGGACGAGGCCGATGAAGAAAACTAACCCGCAAACAGCGCCGGAGATTAAAACCAGTTGATCGCCTATTGTGCTTAACTGTCTCTCAATGGGCGTCTCAGGGGCTTCGGCCTCGCCAACAAGGCACTGGATTTTCCCCATTTCTGACAATCGACCGATGGCTACCACAACTCCCAGGCCCTGGCCTCCTGTAATCAAGGTGCCCGAGTAGATCATGTTGGTGCGATCTGCAAGAGGAATCCTTGAGCCTTTGAGCGGCAATGCAATCTTGCTAACAGGCATGCTTTCGCCTGTGAGCACCGATTCGTCGGCAGTCAAATGACCGGCCTCCACCAGCCTCGCGTCGGCAGTGACGTAGGTCCCGGGCTTGAGCACAAGAATGTCTCCCACCAGAACCTGCTCCGCGGGTATTTCCAGCGAGCTTCCATCTCGCATTACCTGGGCGTAAGGGCGGATCAGCTTCTTCAGTGAATTAATGGTCTTTTCTGCCTCACTTTCTGTAACATAGCCAATTACCGCGTTGATGCCAACCACGGCCATAATTACAACGGCGTCAGCCAGGCCCCCGGTAACCACGGAGAGGCCGGCAGCGGCAGCCAGCAACCCAACGGGGAGAGACATGAACTGGTCGATAAAGATCGCCCACTTGGAGCGAGAAAGCGCCTCAGGGACAACATTGAGGCCGTATTTGCTAAGGCTGGTCTTGGCTGCTTCGGCTGACAGTCCTTTTTTCTTTGAGGAATTCAGCGACGCAAGCACGAATTTGGCGTCCATTAAGTGCCAGGGCTTGGTCTCCTGCTCTCTCGTAGCAAGAAAATACGGCTCATCTTTCTTGCCGCGGGTGACCCTGAGCTCGGTTACACGGGCGGGGACGCTCTGTGGAAAAAGGCCCGAACCATTCTCTCCCTGAGACGCTTCTAGCTCTTGCTGGTAAGTTACAGCGATCTGCTCCACGTGCGAAGCGATCTTGCGGGGGTTGCAGTCGGGATCAAAGGTAATAAGGACGTTTCCGGTCAGAATGTTGGCAGAAACTTCACCCACCTCCGGGACTTCCAAAAGCAACATTTCCAGTCGGTATTTGAGTGACACTGAACGGTAGAGGCCCCTGACCCTGTACCTCCCTCTACCTCTGACGGAGCTATGGATTTGTTTCACCAACTCGGTTAGCCTCTAAGGCGCAACAGTACACTTCCGCGCCGGAACGCAGTACGTCACGCCGAAATTTGCCCTCTGCTTCATCAAAAAGGGGTTTAAGTTAATCTATTTATCGCAACACCGAGGGTTGGGACGTGGATATCAATCTCCGTCCGCATCATCAAGTTCTGCCCCCAGATCTTCCCCCTCGTCCCATTCATCGATCTGCGCTCGAGTAAATACGCCAAGCGCGTAGTAGAAAGCTGTGTACCATGCGGGCATGGCCAAATTTCCTCGCGCAATCTGCCAGATCCCGGAAGTTACCAAACTCACAAAAATCAGGCTGGGGATATCTACTTCGCCGCCGGTCAAATGCTTGAGGCTTTGGTTATACCCCTGAAAAGTATCAGCCACGTTGCCAAACAGACTCTTCCGGCGCGGGGCGGATCGCTTCAAGAGAAACAAGTTATGTTCCCTGGCAAACTCGACTATGGTCTTCCTTTGACATTCGTAGGAAATCAGGGCGCTCCCCGTCTGCGGATTCACCCTGATTTCGCCCACGCCGGGACAGCCTGAAAGTCGCTCCCGCAGAGTGGAAAAATAGGAAACCTCTCCCCTCTTGGAAGGAATTTTGATCCTGAGCCTACGGGCCATCCCATGGGACACATGAGCATCGGGAATCATTCGCCCTCCCTTTGCGATGTCTGATCCTCTACGCTCCCTTTCCCTTCACCGGTGCCAGCTCGGCCTGCACTTCAGATCTTGCCTCGGCTGCTAGATCCTCCACCACTTCAGCGACCTCGGCGATCATCTCTCGACTTTTTTCGTAAAGCATAATGCCGCCCTTCATGGCTGCCTTTGCCACCGGCTTCGCGGCGGCCGCTATCATGGGAATTACCACGGGGGCTACTAGTAATCCTACGCCGATCGCGAGACCGGTCCACAAATCCGCTTTAGGTCTATAATCCCAAATTGCCATTTGACGCATCCTCCCCTTCAGTTATTCTTAGCACTACTCCCACCGTAATAGGTTAGCGCATTGTTCAGAATATGTCTACTTTGTTAGTGCTGTATTAGAGTTGTGTTAAAAATCGCAGTTCGGCAAACTTTTTCGGTAATCGTTCACCAGGAAATCAGTTTACCCGGTTTTGCAACGCGACCAATCTCCGCGCCGATCACCCAATGCGCTATGGACGGCTAATTTTCTTGAAAGGTCGCGATGTCTCCTCCGGGACCATGCCAAGAGCGGCCGAGGCAGGCTATCCAAGGTCGGGATCAATCAGGCTATCCGGCTGCCTTTATGAACATAGCCTCCACATGCCGGAGAATGAGACTGCGGTGAGGAGAATGAAAACCACGAGGGACGTGATAACCACAACGGCAAAGCCCGCAAGCGCAATCACTCCAAGCCGTTTCATGTTTCCTCCTTATGCGTGCTGAAAATCGAGCTAATAAGTCGCACGCATGCAGATTCCACATCCTGACTGGATTAGAGGCGGCGCGATGTGAGCCCAATAAACTGAGCTGCCCTGTTTCCGTCTCTGGCCAGAGATGCGAATTGGCTACACCATTCTCGATCAGGAGTATTGGGCGAAGATTATGGAGAGATTAAAAGATCGTTAGGACAGAGAGACTTCGCGTACAACCAATGCGTTGTCGAACAAGAGAGTTCTCAAGGGCTATACCCGGTCTTCAACCACGTGAAAGGACATCGTGCACGCTGTTACCATGCTTCTTCCGGAGAATAGCAATCCGGTCCAACCGAGTGCCTGCAAAAATAGGATCACAGCCGGGTCCCACAGTGTCGCAATGCCCATGCCCAGATTGGCGGCCGGGATCAATCGTCCCGGAGCGCTCCAGCCAACCAACAGAAAGACATACACGATCGCCGCCATGCTCATGATCTGATAGGCGCTAACCTTGCCACCTCCCCGGTAATCGGCTCTGAGAAGCTCGGATACGGGTCTCCAAGCTTGGGTAGTTACTATCACCAGGATGAGCGCCGCAGAATAGCACCCCTTCAAGTAAAGAAAGATTGCAGCAAGGCTTACAGCCAGGTGCAATATAGCCGTGATGGCCTGTATGGGAATAACTTCGGTTCCGTCCAGACCTCCTTCGTAGGCTATCTTCTTGGTCTTACCTGAAAAGACGAAAGGATGACGACCTACGATGCGCCGAATCCAGGGCCCACATTGAGACAAAGGTTTTCCGTAGCAACAACCGAAGCTTATACACGCCAAACGTCCTAAACCTTCTCCCAATCCGTATGATATGGAAATGGACGCAAGTGCAGGAATCATGGGAACAGGATTCTTCCACCCAGAGGCAATGTCAACAATCCACAAAATGGCTGGAGTCACCAGAAAGCCCACAAAGGATGCGCCACCTATTGTGAGCGTGTGAGGCTTCTTCTCGACTGTCCGTGCTATGAACTTTGAGGCAGGAAGACAGACAGTGAGGACCATGCACATAATTATCCCTGTCACAGTCGCGGACACTCCGATTGCGCCCAACAGAATAAACGTGATCGCCGCGGCCACCATGATCGCCGCGGCACTGAAAAATCCATAGTATGTGAAATTTAATCCTCTCCACCTGTTTCCCTCTTCTTTGGCCACAGGAATCGTTGCCATGATTTGCCATTTTTCTTGCGGCAAAGTCTGGAAAGCCCACCGGAGTACCAATGCGAAAAAGATTGCCAGGCCCAACACGAACGACTCATCTGACATTCCACCACTCCCTTTAGATCGCTTTTGGCATGAAATGATTTGTGCATCCGTACGCAGCAGGCAGATCACTCAGAAGCATGTTTTTCACTCTCCTCGTGTAATGCTGGTGCCGATTGTAGATCGCACCTTCAAGTCGGTTTCCACCAACGGCCGGCCGAAGCCTATGGAAAACCGACTTTGCACGCCGTACAGACGCAAATTACGCAAAAGATCCTCTGCAAACTTAATCCGCCCCTGCTGAAACAAGACCACATCAGTGCTGCTACCAGGCCGATACTGGCTCTTGGGTAATCCTTTCCCCAGAAACATGCCCGGTTCCACCGGTCGTGGATTTTCGTATCGGGTTTCGCTGTAGGCCTGAACGATGTCACCGATCATCAGAGCCACGACTTCTATCATTGCAACAAAGCCGACGCCTGTTCCGCCCTGGACGTCCGTATCTATGATGGTGACTACGCGCCTGTTTTTTGAAAATGGCGTCACAAGAGCAACTACTGCACCAGGGTTGCAGGAATGATAGTCTCCGGGGATTTCAAATATATCCACCACTTGCCCGGCCACAGGTGTGTGGTTGTAATGATATTTGTCCGGTGTCAACCTGAAGACCGCAAAATCTCCATTAAGGAACGCTCTGTTCCATTCCGGCTTGTCCCGACTGAGAAGTTCTTCAAGATCGAAAAACTTTTCTTTGAGAAACAAGCTGGAACTCTCGCTCAAAGAGCCGATTATGACCCTGGAATCCGCCGGAGACACTACGGTCACCGGCCGTTCATCCATGGATCGGCACTCCCAATATCGGATTTGACGTTCAAAGACCTTTCTCAAGGTCGTCAAACTTTCGGGCTCAACGCATTCCGCTAGGTCTACGCCGTATTTCTTCAGTGAGGCCCCGGCCCGATTAGCGAGACGAGCATCGTATTGTATGGACGCGAGCAGCCGAGACGTGCGGGCGCTGGTGAGGGCTTTGAAAAGAAACGGAGCTCTTTCTCTGCATACTGAGTACATCAGTCGGACAGCTTTGTCTCCAATGAGCCTCTCGGTGCAAACCTTCCCGGACTCTCTGTCCACGAACTGGTGCTGCATGGCCGCGATCATATATTCACAACCCCTTTGAAGCGCAGACGCTTTCATGGTGTACGGTGACCAGAACCAGGTCGATGAGTGCCTTCAACACTTCAAGAGACGCAACATCGTTAAGCACATCATTTTGAACGGTGGTGAGAAATTCGCAGACCCCTTGGTCTTTTGTAGAATATGAAAGGGCTTCTCTATAATCTCTTGCGGATTCGGCCGAGCCCGATTCCATCGCTAGAAGATCTTCGTGCAGGAAACGCAAGGCTTCGACCATGTGCCGTTTCTTCAGGACCGTCCTATAGTAGCGTTCCGAAGCCAGGTTGAATTCATCTGCGGTCAAATTCATGGGAGAGTCCGCACCGGTGGACTCGAGTATGCCGCTAGTCAATTTTCCTGCGGCTGAAAATTCTTGGGGATTCTCCAGCCTGGCCTTGAGATCCTCCACAGTGTCTTCCAAATGAAGAGTTTCGATCAGGTCAGACGCTTCATGCATGAGGAGATCGACCAAAGCCAGCCGATATTGTCGGTTGTACACTCTCAAGTACCCAGGATAGCGTCGACTGTATCGCGCTCCTCTCGTGCGTTTCATGATGCTTTTCATGAACAAATTTCGAGTGTCATTGAAAATAAAAAAAGTTGGCAGTCCGATAGCGGAGCCGAAAAACATTTGCCTGCGTTCACTTTCCGTAAAGGGGTCGTCGGGAATGTGGGAATGCGTGATCTTGCCTTGAAGCACCAATTTGTAGGCCAGAGCGGTCACCAGGGTTTGCAGATTGGTAGCATCAGCCATGTCGTGCTCGATGCTTTCAAACAGGCTGTAATGACGTCCCTCGAATCCCGAGAAGCCTACCTTTCTGAATTCTCGAAGTCGATAGAGCAGGTAGAGTGACATTTCCTGGTCAAACACGCCCAGGTCGGAGAGGTCCTTTTTTAAGCGTTCTTCATTTCCGAGTTTGCCATCAAGTGCGGGGCTTCTTTCGGTGCTCCTCAGCGTGACCAGATAGTCGAGGAGCCTGAAATCAGCGACAAAGTCCCCTTTCACCCGAAAAAGGCGGCTAATTGTTTTGTCGAGAAAATCGACGCCGAAAGGTGTCACCGGCCGACCTAATATTTTCAGCGTCGCTTTATTTTTCCACCGCCGCCAGATCATTCTCAAATGGGTGTAGTCAAGTTCGTGAGGCAAAAAGCCGAGAACCTTTTCCGGATGAAAATCTACGAAATCGAGTCTGTACGGCGCTGCGCTGTATGTCCCCACGAAGAGCGGGAGAAAGTGTTCTACTATCTTGATTACCAGGTCCCCCAAGAATTTTTCATGAGCCGCTGTGAATCCCGAAGTTTCGTCTGCGAGATGGGCTGTGAGCTTGGCAC
>JBKQMK010000203.1:0-14387 GCA_052146735.1 Desulfomonilaceae bacterium
ATCTACAGGTTTGATACAATCAGGGCCTTCATACGCAGCCTTGTTCACTTTTGAGGTTACAGGATAGCCTATCATCTCTTCGGATGGATAGGGTTTCAGCAAATGCTGCAATAGTTCCACTTTTTTGACCGTAGGGTCTAGCCAGCGGTCATAATCCTCGACCTTGAGGATCACGGGCATTCGGTCATGAATCGGCTGCAAAAGCTCATTGGAATCAGTGGTGAGAACCGTGCACGACTCAATAACCGCGCCGTCAGGCCCTTCCCAGTGTTCCCAGAGGCCCGCAAAAGCGAAGGGCCGCTTGTCGGCTGCGCCGAAAAAATACGGTTGTCTGTTCTTCTTGGCGCGCTCCCATTCATAAAATCCGTCTGCCGGGACAAGGCAGCGTCTGTGCTTGAAGGCAGCCCTAAAGGCCGGCTTGTCTGCCGCGCTCTCCGCCCTAGCGTTTATCAACCTGGACCCTATGGAAGGATCCTTGGCCCAAAACGGGACCAATCCCCACTTCGCCAATCTTAGTTGCCAGTGGGTCGTCTCCGGGTCCAATCGCACCACCGCGACTATTTGAGTGGGTGCGATATTGTAACGCGGTTCCAACTCAGGCTCTTCAGAGAGTTGGAAGTGCTCCGCGATATCGCGTCCGACCGTCATCAATACAAATCGTCCACACACACTCGCCTCTAACATTCCGAAAGCTGATCCGTCCAATTTATCCCGGATTATGCAGCGGGACAAGGAAAAGATGTGTGTGCTTGGAGCCAAGCATCTGATATATGAATGATCTGAGGCCGAGTAACTCGCGCCCGGAAGGCCCGACGAGCCCAGGCTACTTAATTCTGGACGCCTGGGGCGGCACAAAGGAGGAATCAATGCCTTACGTCAACATCAGGATCACGAGGGAGCAGACTACCGCAGAGCAGAAGGCTGAACTCATCCGAGGCGTCACACAACTGTTGGTAGACGTGCTCGGGAAAGATCCGCAGACGGCCTTTGTCATAATCGATGAAGTCGATACAGATAATTGGGGCGTCGCAGGCGAGAGCGTCACAGCGAGGCGCCAACGTCTCCGCAAGTAGTTGCAAACAGAGACACAGCAATGATAGGGTCTTTGTTATTGGCCGTATATTTAGGCAAGATAGGTGTTGCTGAAGGCCGGACGAACCGGTCGTTGGTTTGTCCTGCGATTTGAGCGAGGAAAGATCATGATAGAGAAAACATCACTTAGAGCTGGAGAGCTTTTCCAGTCCGGTTATTACTGAGCCGAAAGCGTTCTGCTAGCTGTAGCGGAAAGCAAAGGCATCGAGACAGATTTCATACCGAATATTGCCACAGGATTCTGCGGCGGCCTGTCAAGGACTTGTGGAATATGCGGAGCTGTGAGCGGCGGAGTAATGGCGATCAGTCTGTTTACGGGCAGAAAATCTCCGACCGAGTCTGTCTTGCCCACGTACGACACGGTCAGAAAATTGCTGGAGATGTTTGAAGCTCGCTTCGGTTCAACTAATTGCAGGGACCTGACCGAATGCGATCTGGGTACAGAAGAAGGGCAAAGCCAATTCAAAGCCAATAACCTTATAGAACAGTGCAAGCATTATGCTGAAGAGGCAACTCGAATGGCTATGCTGCTGATCGAAGAAAGACTTGGCAGCCCGAGCACTCCTATTTCACAACCCTGAGGGCGAAACGGTGTGAGACTCTTGGCTCACGTGCTGTCTCGGGATTCCTGATCCTACCTCGAGGGCCTGCAAGATCTCTCGCATATGATCGATGTGCATACCGACGTGGTACTCACCGATTCCTTGGATCCACCCCGCGAGGGTAGGATATTCACTCAACGGGCTTTCCTTCAGCATCGGAATGTGGGCCTTTCGGTTGAGTTGTTCCTCGGACAGGCCCACTACGAATTCGGCAATGCGATCATGTTCCTTCTCGAACTCGTCGAGCAGTTGAGCAAAAGTCATGCGGGCTCGACTCTCGGAAAAGAAGGGGTTCTCGGTCTCGATGTCGAGCCTGGGCGTATCCTTTTCCACGAATGCTAGAATTGTCGGCATATATCCGATCCCTTCGGGACCGCATAGATGCGACACGATTTCTTTGGGTGACCAGCGTCCAGAAGGCGCCCGAGAAGCTGTTTCCTCATCAATTCCTTCACACAGCTCCTTAAAATCGGCCGTCTTCTGGTGGATCAGTTCTGACAATCTGGAGGCTTCAAGTGTCTGCATTGCTTTCGTCTCCTTTCTCCGTACTCTGAGACACCAAGCTCAAGTCTCAATACACCAAATTTAATACTGCGGAGCCTCCGATGTAATAGTAAGATAATGACCGGAAAACAGAAACGCGAGTACCGCGGGATCATGAGCCCCGATTTGGCGGCTTGATAAGGATTGGAGGCCATATTATATTGCCGACCGGTGTCGTCCGGGATGGCGTTGACGACTGTCGGTGACCGTTGGGAGATTAAGGGATTGCAGTAAGAGCCATTAAAGACTGCACCAAGAATCACCCTCTCCTAGCCCTACCCGTCAAAGGACGGGGATGAGGAAGTCGTCTCGTCTTGCGGGAGAGAGAGGGAAAGATGAGGGGGATCTTTCGGGCGGTTGCTCAACTGCATTCCCCCGAGTTGTTTCACAGTAGTTGTCTCCTGTTCCTGATTGGAGTTTTAAATGAGAGATCGTGGATTCATCGGTTTCTTCGATTCTGGTGTGGGAGGCTTGAGTGTGTGGCGTGAGGTTGTTCGTGAGCTCCCCCACGAGGCTACACTCTATCTGGCCGATCAAGCCCATGTGCCGTACGGTTCCCGTTCCTTGAACGAGGTTTGTCGCTTTGCCGAAGGGATCACGCGTTTTCTGTTGGCCAGAGGCGCTAAGGTCATAGTCATTGCCAGTAATACCACTTCTGCTGCAGCATTGTATTATCTGCGGGACCTCTTCCCCGACGTACCATTCGTGGGGATGGAACCTGCTCTCAAACCTGCTATTGAGCGCACTCGCACCGGCGTCGTGGGCGTCATTGCCACGCCGGTCACGTTTCAGGGGGAACTCTTTGCCAACTTGGTGAAGCGTTACACAAACGGCGTGTCGGTGCTCTCTCAAGCGTGTCCGGGACTGGTGGACGCGGTGGAGTCCGGCGATTTGGACACCCCTGAGACGACGGCATTGCTTGAGAAATATCTATCTCCAATGATAGAGGCTGAGGTCGATCAATTGGTGCTCGGCTGTACTCACTATCCCTTCCTTCGACCCATCATTGAGAAGTTTATGGGCCCTGGGACGAGAGTGATCGATCCTGCCCCTTCTATTGCACGTCAGGTAGCAAATATACTGACTCAGCGGGAATCAAAGATCGCTTCTGAAATAGGATCCAGCCCGTGTCCTAATTTTGAAGGTCATCACTTATTCTATACTAGCGGAAACGTGCCTCTCTTCTCTGAGATGATTAAGCGGTTACTTTCTCAGTCTTTGGGTGAGCTGCCGGAAGTGTGGGCAGTTGGTTGGCGGGGAGGCCGCCTAGAACAGCAACTGTGAGCTGCTGCAACAGGACAAACATTATAGCAAGGTGCGTTCAAAGATCGAAATTGCTAAGAGTGTCTATGATGCCATTGCGAGAGCCCCAGCCCGAAGCAATCTTCGGTGGGAAGGGAGTCCCGCACGCGGCAAGGAGGGTCCAGATGGGAACAATTACATTGACAAGGAGGAAATTCTTTATCGTGGCGGCCGGTCTCACCGGCGCCGCGGCCCTGACCGCCCGAACCTTACCCGTTGCAATAGCGGCACAGGGAGGGCGAAGGCAATTTGAATTCAAAACGGGCATTCTGACGCCTGGAGGATGGCCTGACGGCAAACCAAAAGAGGGGGGTATATGGGCGATAAACGGCATGTTCCCAGGTCCCGCCATCCGTGCCAAAGAAGGTGAGGAAATCTCGGTTACCTTGTGCAACAATCTGCCGCAACCAACTACGATACATTGGCACGGCATTCACCAGAACGGAACCTGGTTCATGGATGGTGTAGAGAGAATCTCTCAGACCGCCATCAAACATGGGGACTGCTTTACATACAAGTTTAGGGCCTATCCGGCAGGTACTCACTGGTATCATTCTCACACCGGCGTTCAGTACTCTGATGGGTTATTTGGCCCTCTCATCATCGAAGAAAACGAGAACCCGCACAAAAACGATTACGACTACGATCGCATCATCATGATCAATGACTGGTTCCATATACCCGCCGAACAGATTCTGGCCAACTTGAAGAAGGGTGCGTACATGCCCATGAAAGAGGGGGTGCACCTGAAAATGGGCGGATCTATGACTATGGACATGGGCTCCGGCCAAAAGGACCCCAACATCTCCATAGACATGCAGTCTGCAGGTATGCCCGATGTTGGAGATGTTCCCTTCGAATCGGCTCTGATCAACGGGAAGGGAAGATTTGATCCAAGTTCCCAAGCTCCTTTGGAAATCTACGAAGTCAACCCGAAGGATCGAATTCGTTTTCGCATTATTAACGCCTCGTCAACCTACGCATTCAGGTTCGCCATTGATGGACACAAACTCTCAGTCATTGCTACCGACGGAGCTCTAACCAAACCTCTGGAGGTTGACAGCCTGATCATCGACGTAGGAGAGCGCTATGACGTCATCGTGAAAGCGGACCAGCCGGCCGCAAATTATTGGATTAGAGCCAAGACCCTGGAAGAGGACGAGGAAAACTGTGCTCTCGCGGTACTGAGATACAAAGACGCTTCCAAGGAATTACCTGAGACAGAAGCTGAATGGGGCACTTTGCTTAAATTGGGACACCTCAAGCCGTACACGCCCCAGAAGCCGAAGCCTCCCACAACCGACAAACTCCTTGTGCTCACGGGTTCTATGATGCCCTATAGGTGGATGGTAAATGGACAGGTCTTCGACCTTCCACAGATGCCGCTAACAGAGGATCGGAACCCGCCGGATCCGCCTGTCACGCAAATGAAACTCAAGGAGGGAGATGTCGTCCGCGTCATTATCAACAACGAATCAAAAATGAGCCACCCCTTTCATCTGCACGGGCACTACTTTCACATGCTCGGGCTAAGTGCCGAAGACGCAGGGAAATACAATGGACAGGCCGTTAACGAGACGGATCCCATCCAAAAAGACACTCTGACGATCCCCCGCAAGGGTTGGGCCGTCGTACAGTGGGAGGCTTCCAATCCTGGTTTTTGGTTCTTTCATTGCCACATTGAGTGGCACTTGGAGACAGGCATGGCCATTTTGGTCATCGAAGGGGACCCTCCGGCACCGCCACCAAACGTCGGAAAGGCGTGATATGATAACTTCTCCAGGATTGCACGCACGAGATCGACAAACGCTGGAAGAGAGCCGGTAGATATATCCTTGATCTTCTAAACCATTGGATTACAGGGTACACGAATGAAGCCGAAGAGGCCGAAAACAGAAGTAGGCAAACTGGACAAGATCATTGCCGAGGCTCGACGAAATCGAGAGCATCGGATGACGACTTATCGGGACCGAGCTCTCAAGATTTTCCCTCAAATTTGTGCGCGGTGTGGCCGCGAATTCGCAGGCAAAAGACTTAGCGAGCTTACCGTGCATCACAAGGATCACAACCACGATAACAATCCACCTGACGGAAGCAATTGGGAACTGCTGTGTCTCGAGTGTCATGACAAGGAGCACGCCCGGTATCTGGATGAGGAACCGGATGATGAGGCCCTATGGAGAGAGGAAGAAGAGCCGGTTTCCACGTACAGGCCATTCGCCTCCCTCGAGGATTTACTCAAAGTAAAGAAGTGAGAGAACCGAAACTGCGTCCCCGGCAGCGCTAAACTTCCCGCCAAATTTGTATTTATAGGAGCGGTATTCGTATCTAGCCGCGATTAGGATCTTGAAGCTTTACATAGGCCAGTATTTCCCGGCTTGCTTGGGTATGCAGCTTGATTGAGTCATAATCTATCGCGACATTGTTGAGGTATTGCAGCACCAGCGCTTCCCCCACTGATGCTCCCGGGAAGATCCCGCCGAAAAAAAAGCCTAGGGCCTCAAATTCGTCGACCAGGTGAAAAGTAAGGGGGTCGCCCAGATTGAGATATAGCGCGATAACGTCGTAATGTTTCAGGCGAAATTCCTTCAGTACATTTCTTACCTCCAAACCGATGTTTTTCCCGTATCGAAGCACCTCTATCGAGGCGTAACCCGGAGGCATTGAGGCGGCAGTCTTGGTTTTCAGAATTGACTCCGATTGGAGCACTGCCGTCGGCGATTTCTGAGCGGCCTCGAATTGCGGGGTTACGCCGAGATTGCCGTAAAGTCTTGCGATAAAGTCCTTATGCTTTGATGGAGCATAAAGCTTAAAGGGACCAGGTTTTTCGAGATACTTGTACTGCACGAGGAAAGTTTCGCGCTGGGAAAGTTCTTCCTTGATGCCCCTGAACGTAACACTCGCCGGCGCATATCCCAGCAGTATCGCACAGGCTGTGAAGCCAAGTCGCGTAGTGACCCGTTGCGAAAACGTGTGGCTGGTAACTGCACGAGCATACAAGCCGGTCAGGCCGCGAGATTTCGCTTCGTTCACCAGGAACTCAGTAAGGCGCAGCAAACATCCTTGGCCGCGAAATTCCGGCTTCACCACAGCCTGGCCGACTTCCGCGCTTTGAGACCCGGAGTTCGACCTAAAAATGGCACAGTGGCCCGCGAGCACTCCATCAGCGGTCACGGCCGTTGCTGATATCAGTAGTCCGCTTCCGTTAAGCTCCACCAGGCGATCCGGATAGTAAATGTGCTCGTTGGAGTACGTGTATCCATAGGCTTTGTAAGCGGACCTGGAAACCTCTAAAGCTTCCGAGGGCTTCATCAGGTGAACGTGAAACTCCACAGGCCCTGATATTTGTTTCCGCGTCCTGGACGGGGGCTGGAATTGCTCCAGTTCACAAGCCTGGAAATATTCTTCGACACTTTTATCCCTTAGGTACTTCACAAGATGGATCTCTTGTCCGTCAGGCCCGAGATTATGAATCGAGGATTCATCCACTAGGTCCCTCAGCAAGGAGATGTCGGCTGGCTCCAGAGATTGCTGCCCTACTTCCGCCTGTGGCTGAAACAACGAGATCCGTGATGGGTCAAAAGGCATCCCCCTTTCCTTAATGACTATCTGAAGGCCCACGGGGACGCGCTCGCAAGAGATATCAAAAGTCTGTCTGTCACCCGGTTCAAAAGTCTGCTCCATCACATTGGCCACCGCTTGCTCTACCGCCAAGGCGATCTTATTTCGTTGGTCTTTTTCAAATCCCAGTTTCTTTGAAACTTCTCCTACATACGCGAGCGCTACAGCCACATACGAGGGATCGTTAGGAACAGTCAGTTCAGAATATTCACATCGGGCTTGCATGGGTTTCTCCCAACTGTCGGCCGGCACGCGTTCGCGGATGGGACGACCATTCGTAAGTCACATTATACCCCATGTCAGGCCACCCCGTGTTGAGTTTCAGACGCGTCTGCTCTAAATTCACGGAATGAAATCGGTGCTCTTCTTGCAATTACCTCCTCCTCGCTTCTCCTTCGAGGAGTCCCCGACAAACATTCCTTTGGCCGCGGGTTTTGTTGTGGCAGCGCTGGAGGCATTGAACCCACAACGCATTCTGGCCCAAATCCTTGGACCCGAGATCATGGACGTGTTCGCGGATCAGGGGCTCGCCGGGAAGGTTGCCGACAGGCGCCCTGATGTGGCCGCTATGACGCTTTACGTTTGGAATGTGGAAAGAAGCTTATTTCTTGCCTCCAATATAAAGAGGCGGTTGCCCTCGACTATTATCCTGGTGGGTGGACCTGAGGTTACCCCCGACAATAAGTGGGTCCTGGAACATCCGGCAGTGGATGCCGGGGTTTTCGGCGAAGGCGAATCGAGGATAGGGCCTGTGCTTGAGGCGCTGCGGGAGCACCAGCGACCATTGGGCATTCCGGGGACATTCTTCAAGGATTCCGGCGGGGTCCATGTGAACGAGGAGCTCGCGCGGCCATGGAATCTCGAATCCTGTCCGTATCCTTACTTAGATGGTCGAATCGGTCCTTCGCGAGACGGCACGCTTTTTCTGGAAACAGTCAGGGGATGTCCCTTCCGGTGTCGCTACTGTTACTACCATAAGGCGTTTCATGGGGTGAGGTACCACCCGTCGGCTTCCGTCGAAGAAGTGCTTGATTTGGCCTATGCACGGGATTCCGGGATCAAAGAAATCTATTTGATGGATCCCACGTTTAACGCTCGGCCGGGTTTCAGGAATCTCCTCGTATCAGTGACCCGTCGCAGAGATCAAAAGGACCTGAGGCTCCACGCTGAATTGCGAAGCGACACTCTCACTCGAGACGATGTTAGGCTTCTAAAGGAAGCCGGTCTGGTAACTGCTGAGGTGGGGTTACAAAGCGTCAACCCAGCGGCTCTCCGCGCAGCGGGGCGCGACGTGGACCCGGATAAGGTTAGTCGGGGTGTTACATGGCTCAAGGAGGCGGACATTGACGTCACTACTGGTATCATCCTAGGACTGCCGGGAGATAGTCCGGAGGGATTTTCAGGCACATTGGAATGGCTGAAACGTACTAGCGCCTATTCAGTGGTTCATCCTTTTGTGCTCTCGGTACTTCCTGGAACTGATTTCAGGGCCCGTGCAACAGATCTCGGCCTGCGATACGATCCTCGGCCGCCTTATTACGTTCGTTCCACGGAGACATTCCCGGAGGCGGAGTTACGACCGGCTCTTCTTAGATGTGAGCACGTGTTTGACATGGAACTTGACTATATATCGCCGCCATCGCTTGTGGACGCGGGTCCGGGTTTGTTCACGACGCTGGATGAAGCTGACTATGTGAACAAGTGGATTGTCAATCCTGAACATGCACAGTGGCAAAGTGTTTTGAGTGGTGTTATCCAAAAGGCGACGGATCCCTTTATTATATGGTTCAGAGGCCGTTACCGTGAGCCGGCAATGCTCACGATGCTTCAGGAGTTCAGTGAGGCCAATCCGCACGCTGTTCTCCACGTAGTGCTTGATTTCGGGGACCTCCCGCCACTCTTGTTTTTTGACAGAGCTATTGAAAGAGCTGCCCATCCGGGCTTATTTTTGAATCGGTCGTATCAGCCGCTTTACCTCGAGGGGGAAGTGGTCTCAATCAACTTCACCATAGTGCTGCCTGATCCCGGTCAGCCGGAGGAGCGGGAACGAATGGCAAGCGATTATCTTTCCAAAGCTTCTGTCGTGTGGGAAATAGATTGGCCCGATGAGGAAGAAATAGAGGACACTGAAATTCCACTGCTTGTCTCAAGGCCACTATTGACAGTCGCCGACACTTACGAAGGGATCTTAAAAGCCCTAAACAGAGTTCATGGCGATTGCTCTGAACAGGTGCTCTTCCGTGACGATCAGCTCCAGCAGGCCTGGAATTCCCTAGCCCGTAATCTGGATCCAGCTACTAGGCTGCCTGAGAAGATACTGGTCACCTGACCGTTTTTAAATCAGTTCTTCAATTCGAGAATCAGAATTCCGGCGCGAAACCTCTATAGGAATACGTCAGGCCCATAGAAACACGGAACGAAGCTGCCATAAGATCCCCTTCCCATGCCCCTCCCTTGACGGGACGGGGAATGAATTTACCCTCTCCCCTGGCGGCGGAGGCAGGGGAGAGGGGTTGATAAAGCTTGCTATAAACTACAATTTTCGATGCCTGGGGCCCTGGAAGATTCGTCCCGTCTGTCTTTCCCACGACTGGGTGGGGGGCGTTGGGTCGCCGGTCCGGTCGATGGATCAAAGGTTAACAGCTTTGACGCGAAACTATTTGGAACAATTTGATATTGCTTTCTAAAATTATGTTGATTTTGTGTCGGGAAACTCTCGTGAAATGTGCTTCGGAATATACATTTTACACCTAATCTTGACTTTTACGTGAAAATCAGGTATGTTAGCAGCGCAATAAACTGAGATAATGATCTTCTGTTCCATTATTCAGGGATGGGTGTAACGCTGCCATGAAATCATCCAAGTTTGTGGACGACTTTCCCGCGGTTGTCCCGATTCTTCCTTTGAGGGATATGGTTGTTTTTCCAAACGTGATGATCCCGCTCTTCTTGAAAGGATCCCGAGTGGTAAAGCTCGCGGAATCCGTGGTTGGAGGGGACAATCTCGTAGGGCTGTTTTACCAGAAAGCACACAACCGCCTGAATGCTCCCGGCGATGAGATCTCTATGGTAGGCACTCTTGCGCGGATCCACCAGGTGGTTCGACTGGAAAGTGGAGGCGTTAAGGCCATCGCGGACGGCATTTGCCGTGTACGGCTTGTAAGACAGATCCAATATGAGCCGTACCTCATGGGAGAGGTAAGCCTCGTAGAAGAAGAATGTGAGCCTCAGGAACTGATGGACACCCTTATCGACAGTGTGGCCGCTCTGTTCAAATTGACACTGAGCCTTGACAGACCAATGAGCGACCACTCCATGTCAATGATTGAACGAGCGGATGACCCTGGTAAACTCGCGGATCTCATAGCAGTCTATTTGCCTTTAAAGGCCGAGGACAAACAATCCCTTCTAGAGATGGATGACCCACTGGCCAGGCTCAAAAAGGTCTTTTCACATCTGCAGGTTGATGTCCAGGCCCTCCAGCCCAAGTTGCAGGTGCCAAACGAAGCTGTCCACGGGTCTGCCGCGACTAGACGGCAGAGGGAAATGGGCCTTCGCCAGCAGATGCGGGCGATGCAAAAAGACCTGGGGTCAGTCGATAATCCTCATGGTTCCGAGATTAAAGAATTTCAAGAGAAGATTCGTAATTCAGGGATGTCGGACGACGCAGTGGAAGTGGCGACTCGTGAGCTTCAAAGGTTGGAACGGATTCCTCCTCATTCTCCGGAATACATTGTGTCAAGGACCTATCTTGAAGTCCTCACCAGTTTGCCCTGGAATGTTGCAACGCAGGACAACTTGGATATAAACAGAGGGCAGCGGATTCTTAACGAAGACCACTATAATCTGGCGGACGTCAAAAACCGCATCCTCGAGTTTCTGGCTGTCCGAAAGCTAAAGGAGAACAATAAGGGCCCGATACTCTGTTTTGTGGGTCCACCGGGAGTCGGCAAGACTTCTCTCGGAAAATCTATAGCCAGGGCCCTCGGGAGAAAATTCATCCGAATCTCGCTGGGTGGTATGCGCGATGAAGCCGAAATAAGGGGTCACCGGCGGACCTATATTGGCGCCATGCCCGGCCGGATCATCCAGGAAATACGTAGGGCCGGAACTAAGAATCCTGTTTTCATGCTGGATGAGGTAGATAAAATGGGCCAGGATTTCAGAGGCGACCCCGCTTGCGCCTTATTGGAAGTCTTGGATCCTGAGCAGAACAACGCGTTTGGCGACCATTACTTGGATATCGCCTTTGACCTGAGCAACGTTTTGTTCATTGCCACGGCCAACCAACTTGATCCCATTCCTGCGCCTTTGCGAGATCGTATGGAAGTAATTCGTATTCCCGGTTATACAGACGAAGAAAAGGAAAAGATTTCGGAATTCTTCCTGATCAGTAAGGCAATGGAGGAAAACGGCATCCGGGATTATCCTATACGATTCAGTCCTGAAGCAATCCGCTTAATTGTGAGAGCTTTCACACGTGAAGCAGGCGTCCGGAATCTTGAACGAGAGATAGGCTCCGTTTGCCGGAAAATCGCTCGTGAGATCACCGAAGAAAAACCTCTCCGCGAATTAATAGTTCCGGAGACCGTCGAAGAGTTGCTGGGGCCGGCAAAATACTTTTTCGACTTGGCCGAAGAGGAGGACCAGATAGGGATTGCTACTGGGTTGGCGTGGACGGAGGCCGGCGGTGACATCATCTTCATCGAGGTAACCGGGTTCAAGGGACAGAAAGAACTGACCATGACCGGCTGCCTGGGTGATGTGATGCAGGAGTCTGCGCGGGCCGCGTTGAGCTATTTGCGAAATTCATGCAACTTGTATGGAATAGAAGAGCAACTGCTGTCGCAGACAGACCTCCACATTCATGTGCCGGCTGGGGCCATCCCCAAAGATGGGCCATCCGCAGGCATAACCATTGCGGTTGCTTTGGCGTCCTTCTTCAGCGGGATCCCGGTGCGCAGAGATGTTGCCATGACCGGTGAGCTCACCCTCCGGGGTCGTGTGCTCCCCATAGGAGGTGTCAAAGAGAAGTTACTTGCAGCGAGACGCGCCGGAGTTCGTGAAGTAATTCTACCGAAAAAGAATGAGTCCCATCTCAGAGACCTCCCCGACTACGTAAAGGACGGGATGACCCTACACTTCATCAGCGAAGTAGGGGACGCCATTCGAATAGCCCTGTCATCCGAACTCCAGGCTTGTTATTCTGGATTGTTTACGCAACAGCCTATTCTGCCTCTTTTCCCGGTAGCTCGGACGGAATGCGTGCTGAATGCAAGGGGCGGCAGCGGACCCGTCGCCCGCACGGAGTTCAAATCGTAACAGCTCTCCTCAGCCGGTTCCGGCTCTGGCGAAGCGTTCAATACGGTAATGAAATCACCGCCGTCCCCTAAGCTATCTTCGAGGGAAAGGCTTAGGGGCACAGGCGTTAAAATAAGGCTGTTGCCCGATCTGGAAAAGCTTCCCTCCCTCGACCGCAATGCCATTGACTTAAGGAGAATGCTGTCAGCCTACAGTGTCAGCCCGGCGAACCCCGGATCGGAGTCTAGGGCAGGCGGTTTAAGTCACCAACAGTGCCCCCGTACCTCCGTGATCGTGATCCCGTGATGTTATGTTTTCCTGGTGAACGGGCGTGACAAATTTAATCTTTGCATGGAGCTGCAGTTCTGCTATACCAAATGCGTGTCCCTGACGACCCCAGTGCGGCATTGATCCATCTCCCAACCATAGCGGAGGCCCTCGGACTGTGTCCACAGTACAACCTGAAGGCGGTAAGTCATACCTTTGGTATGCCGCAGCGGGGCTTGCTCTCTATTGTGTTGTCCTCACTGCGGCAAGCGGTGATATCGGCTTCGACGGCGACGACTGGTGGGTACTTTCTGTCCCGTACTGGAATAGCTTTCCGGACTCACTAGTTCTCTATGCACGCAAGTTCCTGCGACCGGTGGAAGGGCTTTACTGGATCAGCCTATTCGAGCTGTTCGGCTTCAACGGGGTAGTGTTCCACTTGTGCTCACTGTTACTGCTGGCTGGTGCGGCGGCTCTCATGGGGGTATCGCTGGATCGGGCTTTTCCCGGTCGGCAGGCTTGTGTTTCCATCGCTGTGTTGCTGGCGTTTTTTTTGCCCCCGGTTTCCTGCCTGACGTACGTGGTGTTCACGGATAATTCCCGGCTGAGCATGTTGTTGTTTTGGACTTCCGTGCTAGCGTTCCAGCGGTGGGCCCGGAAGTCGTCACAGTGGCGCGGAATGGCCCTGCCTGCCGCTCTATATGTGGTTTCATTCCTCACGTATGAGACGTCCAGCTTCCTCATTTTCATGGTGCCGTTGCTGGTCTGGCCTGTTCGCCGTTGCTGTTCCGGCCGGCCTTCCGAGCGGGCCTTTGTAATCAAGCTCTGCGCAGGGGTACTGGCCTCGTTCACCGCTGCGGTGGCGGTCAGATTCGTCTTCCTGAACGGCGGAGCAGTGGGGCACAGTTATCTCTTGCCGCCCATCGAGCTTCTATGGTCGTATCTCACCTTGCTTCCGTTCTATTTGCTCGCGCCGTTCACGTCCATGTCTGCTGACCGCTGGTCGCTCCTGGTGGGCATTCTGGTCGTACTGGGGACCGCTGGTCTGTTCCTTTTCTTGAGTCGAAGTCGGCCTACGACGGAAATGGCGGCCGAGGTTCGGTTCGAGCCGGGGTCCCAATGGTATCTAGTCGTGCTCGGCGCGGGGATATTGGTTCTGGGGATGCTGCCGTACCAGCTCGCCGGGTATGGAAGCTTCACCCCGCAACTGGTCGAGACGGTGATGGGGAAATGCAGGGTGCTGCCGGAGGGCGATCTCTCGTGGTTCAATTTCACGTGGGCGAGCAGGATCTATTCCTCCGCTTCCTTTGGCGTGGCCATTCTGCTGGCCTCTGGATTGAGTGGGTGGCGAAAGCCGTCAACCAGGCTCCTCGGAAAAACGGCGGCCCTGGTGGTCATCGGTTTCATGGCGGTTTTCCACGCGGGATTGAGCCTAGACTGGAAGGAGGCCGCGGAAGTCCGCAACGATCTCATGCGGAGTCTGGTGAGTCAGGTTCCTGCGGTGAAACCTGGCACCAACTTTGTGTTTCTGGATGTTGACTGTTCGCACAAGCGCGCGGAGGTCATTCGTAAGGAGAATGGCTTACGCGAACTGGTCGAGATGCTCTACGCGGATCAAACTCTGGGTGTGTGGCGTCTCTATCCGGACGCCTATGACCG